>NZ_JACJDN010000080.1:0-9970 GCF_014163565.1 Pseudoalteromonas sp. SR45-5
AATTATTCATCATCTTCAACAAGCGTCATTAGCGAGGTATTACCGCCTGATGCTGTTGTATCAATACTAATTGTTTTTTCAGTAATTAAGCGCTTGATTAATGTATCGTAATACTCAGAGCTAATTACCGGTAAAATTGCGCCTTTACGCTGTGCAAGCTGTTGGCTAAAGTAGCCTAAACGAGACGAGCGAGCAGCAACTACCGCGCCAGCTAAATGAGGGTGAGCCAAGATAGCTTGTAACTGATTAGGTTTAGCTACTTGGAAAACACCTTCAGCAACACCTGTAGAGATAAATTTATCTTTAAAGGCAACAGCTTCATCGTAAAACAGCTCAGACGCTACAGTAATTACCGTATTACCTGCGGCAATAGCGGTAATGATAGACAATGCCCAGAAGTTAAATGATGTGCTCTTATCTGCATAACACACTACACAACCACGCGCTTCTAGATGAAGTGTATTAGACTCACCCGTTGGCCCTGGCAGGGTAGTAAATCTACGCATGTGCTTTTCAAGGCGGTTAAGCTGTGCACGAGCTTCTGATAATGTTAATGCTAAATCGTCTGCTAAATCGTCGATAATTTCTACCGTCGCGATTTTAGCAAGCAACTGACGCACAGCCGAAACACGGTCGTTTAGTGGTGTTGCACGCCAGATTTTTTCATCGCGCATTGAGTTAGCCATTAGCTTTTTAACTTGCTCATTTGCACCGCTGTAGTGGTGTAAATCAAGCTCATCTGGCGTCAGGTTTGTCATTTGCACGTTATCTGGTGATGCCTTTTCTTTTACTAAACGTTGAAGGTAGTTAGGGCCACCGGCTTTAGGGCCAGTACCTGATAAACCACGGCCACCAAATGGTTGCACACCAACAATAGCACCAATCATGTTTCGGTTAATGTAAACATTACCCGCACGTGACATTTTAGCAAGGTACTCACAGCGCTCTTCAATACGTGAATGTACACCCATTGTTAAGCCATAACCTGTGTTGTTAATTTGATCCATCACATCATCAAGTTCGCTCGATTTAAAGCGAACAATATGAACACATGGGCCAAATACTTCACGCTTAAGTACTGATAAGTCTTTGATTTCGTATAAACGAGGAGCAAAAAAGTATGCGCCATTTTGCGTGTTATCCGGAATTTTACACTCGTAATGAAGTATAGAATTACCTTTTAAGTACTCAACGTGCTCATTTAAGTTTTTAAGTGCTTTTTCATCAATTACAGGACCAACATCAGTTGATAGTAACGATGGATCGCCAATGTGTAACTCAGCTAGCGCACCTTTAAGCATTTCGATAATGCCATCTGCTACGTCATCTTGAATGAATAAAACACGAAGAGCAGAACAACGTTGCCCAGCACTTTGAAAACCAGAACTGATCACATCGTCAACTACTTGCTCAGGAAGCGCCGTTGAGTCAACAATCATACAGTTTTGGCCACCTGTTTCTGCAATTAACGGTACTTGAATATCGTTACGTGCAGCAAGTGTTTGAGAAATTAATGTGCCTGTTTCAGTAGAGCCTGTAAACATAACCGCTTGAATGCGTTCATCAGGAACAATTGTTTTGCCTACTTCAGAACCACGAGCAATAACCGGTTGAACAACATGCTCAGGTAAACCAACAGACAGCATTAGTTCAATAGCACGAAGGGCGATTAAACTTGTTTGCTCAGCAGGCTTTGCAATTACAGTGTTACCTGTAACAATCGCAGCGGCAACTTGGCCTAAGAATATTGCAAGCGGGAAGTTCCACGGGCTAATACATAAAATAACGCCACGGGCTTCAAAACGCTCATCTTGCGATAGCTCCTCAGCGCGCGCCGCGTAGTAACGGCAAAAATCAACCGCTTCACGTACTTCATCAATACCATCTTGAGCTACTTTACCTGCTTCTTTAATACAGATGGCAACAAGTTCGTCGTGATGACGCTCTAATATGTCAGCAACTCGACGCAGTAAGTTAGCTCGCTCTCTTACTGGTGTTTGTGACCATGATTCAAGTGCAGCTTCAGCGTTAGCTAGTAATACTTTCATCTCTTCGCCAGTTTGCAATTTAACGTGGCCGATGATTTCTTTGTGATTTGCTGGGTTTTTAACAGCTAATGAGCCTTCAGGTACTTGGCTTTGCTCAATTAAGTGCTCGTTAAACCATGTTTCAAGATTCTCTTTGAAAGGGGTAATAACGTTAATGTCGGTTAAATCCATGCCTTTAGAGTTAGCACGTTCTTCACCGTATAAATCAATTGGCATTTTGATTTGCGTATTGTACTTGTTACGCAAGCCTTGCAATGTTTCTACAGGGTCTGGAAGTAATGATTCAACAGGTTTTGTTGTATCAACAATTGCGTTTACAAATGATGAGTTAGCACCATTTTCTAATAAACGACGAACAAGGTACGCAAGGAGGTCTTCATGTTGACCAACTGGGGCATACACGCGGCATTGAATTTTTTCTTCGTTAACGATTTGGTCGAATAATGACTCACCCATACCGTGCAAACGTTGAAATTCGAAACCTGTGTTGTCGCCTTTGGCTACTTCTAAAATAGTCGCGGCAGTGTAAGCGTTATGTGTAGCAAATTGCGGATAAAGCACATCGCGCGCTTCAAGCATTTTAATAGCACACGCTTTGTAAGAAACGTCTGTTGTTGCTTTACGGGTAAATACTGGGTAGTGATCTAAACCATCTTGCTGTGTGGTTTTGATTTCAGTATCCCAGTATGCGCCTTTAACTAGACGTACCATCATCTTGCGACCAACGCGGGTTGCAAGGTCAGTAAGCCATTCAATTACAAAAATAGCACGTTTTTGATACGCTTGAACTGCTAAGCCAAATCCTTGCCAATCACCAAGATCTTCATCACTGAATACCGCTTCAATTACATCTAATGAAATATCTAAACGGTCTGCTTCTTCTGCATCAACGGTAAAGCCGATATCGTATTTTTTAGCGGCAAGAGCAAGTTCTTTTAACTTAGGGACTATTTCTTCCATCACACGGTCTTTATGAGTGAACTCATAGCGCGGATGAATAGCAGAAAGCTTAACTGAAATACCAGGGCTCTTAATTGGACCACGACCATTAGCCGCTTTACCAATTGAGTGTATAGCATTCATGTAGCTGTCAAAGTAACGCTTCGCATCTTTCATTGTGCGCGCGCCTTCGCCTAGCATATCGTAAGAATACACATAACCTTTTTGCTCTGTTTCGGCTGCACGTTCAATTGCTTCGTCAATGGTACGACCCATTACGAATTGCTTGCCCATAATTTTCATAGCAAAGTTTACAGACTTACGAATAACTGGCTCACCTAAACGACCAATGGTCTTTTTAAGCATGCCGAACTGTTGTTCTTTAGTTTTGTCTGTGTAGTTAACCATTTTACCGGTAACTAATAATCCCCAAGAAGATGCGTTTACAAATAAAGAATCGCTGCTTCCTAGATGAGAGCTCCAATCACCTTTGGCTAACTTGTCACGAATAAGTACATCTTGAGTTGCTTTATCTGGTACGCGAAGCAGTGCTTCGGCCAAACACATTAATACAACGCCTTCTTCACTAGAGAGTGAAAATTCATTTAAAAGCGCATCAACACCGCCTTGCCCATCTTGCTCTTTACGAATGTTCAAAACAATCTGGCGGGCTCTTTCCCAGGCACGACTTCGTGCTTTTACGCCTACTTCTGCAAGCGGTAAAATATGATCAATAACTGCATTTTCATCTATGCGGTAGAAGTCACGGATTCTTTGTCTGATAGGACAAGTAGTAGTTAAATCGCCGTTGAATAACATAAGCAACCCTCAGGATGTTAAGAATTAAAGTAAAATTAATTACCAATAAATTACCAGTGATATTGTGAGTGCATTCTAATTAAAATTCAGCAGAATATGCTGGTTAAATTTCGCGATTTACGATAATTTACAGGGTATAAATTTAACTTATCCGCATAAAATTCTGTTATGACAATTCCAAATAGATTACGCATGCTAGATCGCATTGATTTAGCCATACTAGACGTTCTTCAAAAGAACGGCAGAATTTCTAATGTTAACCTCGCAAAACAGGTTAATTTGAGTGCCAGCCCGTGCCTAGATCGTGTTAAACGATTAGAGCAAGAAGGGTATATTGAAGGCTATTATGCCAAGCTTAGCGAAGCTAAACTTAATCAGAGCTTAGTAGCGCATGTTCAAGTATCGCTTGTTGCTTCAAATACAGCTGTATTTAAAGTATTTAGAGAGCACATATTAAGGATAGAACAAGTAGTCGAATGTGACATGGTTGCTGGTGGTTATGATTACTTATTAAAAATTCGCGTTTCTAATATGGAAGAATATAGACAAGTTCTTGGCGACTTAGTAGATATTCCCGGCGTGGGTACTCATCATACTTATATGGCATCAAGTTGTACATATTTACCTAAGTAAGCATCAAGCTCAAAATCAGTGTCGTCACCAAAATCTACGTTTGAGGCCCAAACACCAGCGTAAACACCACTATCAAAGGCATAATCTAAGCTGCCTTGAATTGCAGGGTCGCTATCGGTCTGTGTTACACCATTAAAAGTGTAGTCAGACGCTGCAGTGATTGTTGTTGACCAATCAGCTGCTGCAGTTGTTGATAAAAGTGCAAATGGTAGTGCTACTACAAGTTGTTTTAGTTTGTTATTCATTGTTAATCCCTAGTGTACTGTGTCTATTTTTGTGTAATCAATTGCGTTTGCTTTTGGTGAGCTATCTATATTCGTTACTGTTTTAAATTTACTGTAACCAATAAAGGCTGCACAGATAAAGAACAAGCCGATAACTAATGCGCCTACCCACTGAATTTGTAAAAATTCTAATTTAAACAATAGTGTAAGTAATGATAGACCAACAACATTTCCGATTATGTATTTCATTTTGCCAAAACGCTTTACGGTAAAGTTTAGGTTATCTGTATATAAACGCACTAACGAATCAAGTGAGTTAATTACAAATACAATACCTACAAATACCATAGCGAAGTTTTTAATACCTTGAGTTGGGATGCCCGCTTCATGGTAGTGATAAAGTACGCTAAACCAAATCGCAATAGGAATAGAAGGGAAAATCAACATTGCACCTAATACTTGGTATGTTTTAAGTCCACCAACAAAGCGTGATGTAAATTGACCAATCATTATGCTCCACGCAAACCACCAGAATAAGTAAAACTCATGGTAATCATTAAGCGGTAAAACAAATTCATTAATGTTTGCAAAGTAAGTACCAATAGAACCTAAGTTATCTGTAAATGCTGACATTTGACTATCACCTATCACAAATGCGCCAGTCCACATAAAGGCGATTAAAGCTAAGAATAACCACGTAGTAGAAATACTTAAAATACGTACATATTTAATATCAGTACTTGAGTACACAGCAAAACAGATAGCAGCAAACACAATTAAGTAAAACTCAGAAACTATACTTGTTCCATCACCTAATTCGGGTAAATACCACGGTAGGTTTGTAAGCAGCAAATAAGCGGTAAATGCACATGTACCAATAATTACAACGTTATTGATAAATTTAACCCAAGGAATTTCGAAAAATTTCACTTTAGGTTCTATTACACAGAAATAAAAGCACGTAAGAAAGTAAAATCCCCAGATCAAAAATCCCCAGTAGCCAAACTCAATAGCCAGTGGATTTGCAAACGCGTATTCTGGGCTTGCTTTTATGTCTGCATAACCTGCAAACTCAGTTAAAGGAAACATAATAAGGCCAACATCTAGGCCAGAAGTAAATAGTATTGCTATAAAGGTAAAGGTTCGAACTGGTGTTACACCTACTACGCGAACATTACCCCATTTAATTAAAATAGTGATAATAGCAAGTAAGGTAAAAATGATGCCTGCATTAAGCCAAATAGTCATTGTTACCCTCCAGTAATGAATAAAAATAATTCATAAGCACTCCGTATTTTATTGTTTTATTCTCGCATTAACACAACGTAACCTATTTACATCGTGTGCCACTGCAAGGCACGCATTGGTTTAGCCCGACGAGACTAAACCTAAGCATGTGGCTAAAGTTAGATCTCCGTACTACGTTGTGTTTCTTGCCAGTTTGTTGTTATGGCAACATTCACATCCGATTTCTGTAATGGTTCTTTACCTAAAATTATGTCAGCTGCTTTTTCGGCAACCATAATAGTAGGCGCATTCAAGTTTCCGTTAGGAACTGTTGGGAATATAGATGAGTCAACAACACGTAGTCCTTCAATACCATGTACTTGCGTATTTGAATTAACAACGGCCATATCATCTTCACCCATTTTGCATGAGCAAGAAGGGTGGTAGGCACTTTCTACGGCTTGGCGTACAAAGGCATCTATTTCTTCATCTGTTTGAATATGTTTACCTGGTTGAATTTCTTCATCGCGGTATTCATCAAAGGCACTTTGTTCGATTATGTCGCGTGTTAAGCGAACGCACGCTCTAAAGCCTTCAATATCGTCTTGGTGTTCAAGGTAATTAAATAAAATGGTTGGTGGTTGCTCAGGGTTCGCAGAAGCAATAGTGACACTACCGCGACTTTTTGGTTTGTTATGACCAACATGTACCTGAAAACCATGACCTGCAAATGCACTTCTACCATCGTAACGCATAGCCGCTGGTAAAAAGTGATATTGAATATCTGGCCATTCAACACCTGGTTTTGAGCGAATAAACGCACACGATTCAAAATGATTCGTTGCACCTAAACCCGAACGCGTTAATAACCAGCGCGCACCAATCAACCCTTTTGAAACAATGCCTAGTTTGCCGTTAAGCGTGATAGGTTGCTTACACTTGTATTGAAAGTAAAACTCAAGATGATCTTGTAAGTTTTGACCTACACCTGGTAGATGATGCTGTACTCCAACGCCTGCTTTTTCAAGCGCTTGAGTATCACCAATACCAGAGAGTTGTAAAATATGTGGAGAGCCGATTGGGCCTGCACTTAATATAACGTCTTTTGCAGCATGTGCTGTTTTAACGTCGCCATTTACTTTGAATTCAATGCCTGTGGCTTTTTTACCATCTAAAATCACGCGCTGTGCTAGTGCACCTGTAATAATTGTTAAATTACTACGCGATTTAACAGGGTCTAAATACTCACGCGAAGCAGAGCTGCGCACGCCGTCTTTTACGGTCATGTGCATTGGGCCAAAACCCTCTTGCTGCGATGCATTATAATCATCTGTAGACGCGTAACCGGCTTGTACACCTGCTTTGATAAAGGTGCGGTAAAGCGGGTTTTTCATTTCGTTGCCGTTATTAACGCCAAGCGGGCCTTTGCCACCACGGTAAGTATTTTCACCAAGATAAAAGCTTTCTGCTTTTTGAAAATACGGTAAACACGATTGGTAATCCCAGCCGTTTGCACCGTGTTGCTGCCATTCGTCAAAATCTTTTGCATGGCCACGTACGTATACCATGCCGTTGATAGATGACGAGCCGCCTAATACTTTGCCTCGAGGACAATGCATCTCACGGTTATCTAAATGAGGCTCAGGCTGCGTATGAAACTGCCATGCATATTTGTCACTATTCATAGGAATAGATAACGCGGTTGGCATTTTTATAAAAATACTTTTATCACTACCGCCAGTTTCAAGTAGTAACACGCGGTTACTTGAATCTTCAGATAAACGGTTTGCTAAAACACAACCCGCCGAACCCGCGCCAACAATAATATAGTCGTAATGATTACTCATAGTAGGGCGCCTTAAAATGGGCTTTCTATGTCGGCCATACCAACATAAATAGACTTAGTTTGCGTGTATTGATCAAGAGTTTGTATACCATTTTCACGGCCAATACCCGATTGCTTATAACCGCCAACTGGCATTTCAGCAGGTGAGTTACCGTATGCATTAATCCAACAAATACCAGCTTGTAACTTATGAATAACGCGGTGCGCACGTTTAATATCGCTAGTAAATACGCCTGCGGCCAAGCCTAGGTGAGTTGCGTTAGCGCGTGCAATAACATCGTCTTCGTCGTCAAAAACAAGCACGCTCATTACAGGGCCAAATATTTCTTCTTTAACGATTGTCATATCGTCGTTGCAATCAATGAACACAGTCGGTGCTACAAAATAGCCATTAGGTGCAGATTCAGGTGAAAGCGTTGTACCACCAGTTAATAGCGTTGCACCTTCTTCGATGCCTTTATTAACGTAGCTCATCACTAGTTCTTGGTGCTTTTTAGAGATAAGTGCGCCAAAATTTGTATTTAAATCTTGTGGGTCGCCAGCAATAATGTTTTTCTCAGTGCGCGCTTTAAGCTCATCAATAAACTGCTGATATACATTTTTATGAACGTAAATACGTGTACAGTTAGTACAAATTTCGCCTTGCGTATAAAAGTTACCTAACATAGCAGCGCTAACCGCTTGCTCTATGTTGGCATCATCAAATACTAATAGTGGAGATTTACCACCAAGTTCCATCGTGACATCTTTTAACGTACCGGCAGCACTCGCTACTACTTTTTTACCTGTGCCTACTTCACCCGTAAACGATACTTTATCAATATCGCTATGCTGCGTTAGCCACTGGCCTACATCGCCTGCGCCTTGAACAACATTAAACACACCTGCAGGTACACCAGCTTCAACAAATACTTCTGCAAGTTTAATAGCGCCAAGTGGTGTTTCTTCAGATGGTTTAAATATAAATGCATTACCAGCAGCAAGGGCAGGGCCCGACTTCCAACATGCAATTTGTAGTGGGTAGTTCCATGCACCTATACCCGCACAGATACCTAATGGCTCTTTACGTGTGTAGTAAAAGTCATCACCAACCATTTGTTGTTGGCCTACTTGTGCTGGCGCAAGGCCTGCAAAGTATTCAATTACATCAGCGCCGGTTTCAATATCAACACAATTAGCTTCTTGCATTGGTTTACCGGTGTCGAGTACTTCTACAAGTGCTAGTTCATCGTTGCGCTCGCGTAAAATAGCCACTGCTTTTAATAAAATGCGGCTACGTTCAATGGGTGTCATTGCTGACCACTGAGCAAAACCTTGCTTTGCACTGGCAATGGCTGCGTTTTGAATAAATTCGTCGGCAATTTCTACTGCGTAAATAACCTCGCCCGTTGCTGGGTTTGTTACATCAAATGTTTTGCCGTTCTGGTTTGCAAGAAAATGGCCGTTAATAAAATTTTGATAGACAGGTGTAGTCACGCTAGGCTCCATATTGCTTGATAAGTGAAAGTACATAGCTTTTTGCTAACTTTTCACAGTGTTTAAACTGATTATTGTCTGATTTACTCAGTACTGCTCTTAACCATAGGCCATCGATCATTGCGGCGCTAAGTTCTGCAGCTTGATTTGCTTGCTCAATAGGCATTAATTGTTTAAAAGAAAATGCTAAATTACTTTGCAAGCGTTTACTGTTTACATTTTGTAGTCGGTGTAATTCTTCATCATGCATCGATTGCGCCCAAAAACTTAACCACGTTCGGGTTGTATCATTACGCTGTTGTACAAGCGCAAAGTTGGCTTCGATAATAAACATTAAACGTTCAGTCGCATTTGTTTGATGATTTACTTTGCCTATCAAGTCTTGTTTTAAGCTTGTTAGTAAGTATCGAACAGTGGCTTCAATCAACCCCTGCTTACCACCAAAATAATGACTAATAATACCCGACGATAAACCTGCATTTTTACTAATGCTGTTTATAGTCGTTCCTTGTAATCCATTCGTCGCAACAGATTCTATAGTTGCGTCAATTAGCTGCTGACGCCTGACAGGTTCCATTCCAACTTTAGGCATAATTTTTATTAATTGAACGTTCAATAAACATAAGCTTAAGGTAATAGCTCTAACAATTCAAGGTTGAGGTAAATATCTAGATGCCAAAATGTAGATTAATCATTAATAAAAGAGCAATTAATAGGACAAAGAAGATGTGGTTTTTATTTATTTAATTTTATTTAAA
>NZ_JACJDN010000810.1:0-1503 GCF_014163565.1 Pseudoalteromonas sp. SR45-5
CGTAATTTTTACCTGCTGTATTAATATAGCAGGTAAAAATAGAGCAAAAAAGTCGACGTGATTAATTGCGTCGACTTTTTTAGTTATGTAATCACTATAAAAATATTTAGTTAAGCTGCAGCCACTTTTAAACAACTAATGCTGCTAATGAGCTGAGACTGTTTATCAAAATAATTAAAACGTATAGTGTTACCAACTTTAATATGACTAATACTGACCGTCATTGCATCCTCTCTTAGCATATTTACGCCATATTGCCCTTGTTCGGCTTTACTGTAATGAAACGCTAAAAATTGCTCACTTTCAGGATGTCTTAAATCAATAAGTTGCTTAAATTGATGTTTACGCTTTTGTGTCACCGTTTCAAGCTCAACACCTGATGACGTAGCAAGTGGTTCAACTTGGCAGTGACTTAACTGCTTTGCATCCCACCTAATAAAAACCACGTTATTGTTATTTATCGATAGTCCATCCGGAAAAATACACAACTTAAAAGGCGCGTAGCCCGATAAATCCATGTTTTGTAATTGGGACAATGCAGAGGCTTTATTACTCAGTAAATGAGGGATTAACAGACCTCTACTATGCTTTACGGCAGTTATATCAAATACACTTTGGTAATCGTTTAATAATGCTAGTGTTTGCCCAAAATGCGATACACCAAGCCAAGTACCTCCTCCTTGCGGATCAATGGGGAAAATTGCATTGCCCTGGTGCTTACTTGGAGCGATTGCCGTTTCTCGTGATTTTTGCTCATCGCGATTAAAAAATAGCTCGTAGCCATCATCAGTTAAAAAGTAGCTTAACGTGCACATTTTAATTTTGCATCGATTTTGGTTGTGCTGGTTGGCTATTTTCTCTTAAAAAAGTAGCTGTACTTGGTGCTAAACCAAAGCTTTTATCGAGCTGCGACTTTTGAGCAAAAGAAATTTGTGAAATCATCGCGTAATGGTGCACAGCGTGACTGCCTACAAAAATAAGCTCTCGCGCAAGTGATGTTGTTACTGTTTGTACATTTTTGCTTTTAATCGAAACTTCGCTTGAAAGTGATAACGGTTTATTAAAATCATCTGGACTTAGCTGTTCAATCCACGTTGTTATTTCGGCAATTTTTTTTATTGCAGCAGTTGGAGAGTTTTCAATATCTCCTCCTCTTAAGCGGCAATCATAATCTACTTTTTGCGTGCTAAAGCCGGTCATTAAAGATTGATAATGATCGATAATATGTCGCATATGAGCTCCTGCCGAGCTAATAAAGTTAGGAGTAATGACTTGGGAATAGTCCTCTTTAGTTACACCTTCAAGATAAGCGTGTCCTTGAGCTAGTATCTCTAATTGACTATTTAACATTGAATCGGTCTTCCTCATTTATCACTAAATCTTATATGCAAATAATTACAACATGATTTTTGGATGCTAATTTTGCATTGTATAAATAACTAGAAAGCTGTTTTTAAAATTAACTTTCAAAGTTTTTGCAGTAAATGCATTTTTAAATACAAG
>NZ_JACJDN010000811.1:0-1500 GCF_014163565.1 Pseudoalteromonas sp. SR45-5
AAATTACGCTAGAACTAGGCAAAAGTTTTTATATCTAGTTGTTCTAAATAAAAAACTTTTAACGACGTTATAGTGCAATTTAATTCGTTAAATTGATCAAAGATTTATGCAGGTTGGTATTAGTATAGCTAAAAGCACAAAGCATTTAAGGATAGTATGTTTAAGCGAATTGGTTTAATTGTTGGAGCTGTATTACTAAGTACCTTACTGCTTGGTTATGTATTTCGCTTGCCTTTATTACAGTGGGTTATAGCGCCTGAGCTCGAAAAAGCGGGTGTCACATTAAACTGCCTTGATTTTTCAATCACGTCTAGCTTAAATATTCATGCTGATAAAGTGTGTTTAAATTATCAAAATCAACAATTACAACTTACTGGTATTACTGCAAATACAAAGCGTGTAGATATTGAAAATGCAGTGCTAACAGTTAATCCACTCCCTAAAAGTGTTAATGCTAATCAGCTTGCTAAAAATCTCGATTTAGCACTTCCCTTAAATCGCCCATTAATCAATATTAAACAGCTTGTAGTAAAAAGTGATGAGCTCAATAAGCCACTTAAAATAAGCATATTAGAACCCGAATTAAATAAATTTAATGTCTCAGGTGATATAAACGCAAGTGCAATTTTGACTGCTAATAAAGTAAGGGGTCAGTTTGAAATTAATGACACTTTTTTAAAGCACGTTATAAACACTAAAAATACATTAATAGCAGATTTTAACTTTAATACTCAGCAAGCATTTAGCTTTGATGGTATAGAACTTGAGTTAAATGGCGATATTAGCTCCCAGTTTGCTCACACGTATGAGCAGTGCAAAGTTAACGTATTAACCACTGGTAAATTGGCGACGCGTTTTAATTTAAATAGCCAAGCGTTAATGTTTAATACCGATTTGCTTAATAACAAAATTAATTTAACACCAAGCTGTACTGAGTTAATTCCACCAAGTGAATATGCAGGCTTTATTAGCAAACAAGTTCCTTTAAATTGGCAACTTAAACTCCCTCAATCAATTAGCTTAGAGGCTAGTGGGTTGAGGGTACCTGCAATTAATTTGGTAAGCATGGGCGATAAGCAATTTGATATTTTAATAACAGATACAACACTAAATATTACATCTCCATTTGAAGACTTACAGTCAACTTTGTCAGCTCAAATAAATACACCCGATATAAATAATATTAACGTTAATGCTCAGTTATCTGGCGCTGCAATTATAGGCGATTACGCCGTTGTGCTTGAAAATTTACCTGAGTTTGCACCTGCAACAGCGAATGGGCTTCGCCTTAGTGGTCACTTTAATATAAGTGAGTTTATAGACTTAAAACCCATTGGGCTTATAAATGCTAAATTAACGCTTAATAGTGTAGATGCGTTTGATATAAGTGCAGTGCAATACCAAGGTGATTTAACTGCAAAAATGGATAAACAGTTAAACACAGAAGTAACGTTAACGCAGCAATTAAAAAGCGCAGAATATAAAGAATTTAAAGTCACA
>NZ_JACJDN010000812.1:0-1488 GCF_014163565.1 Pseudoalteromonas sp. SR45-5
CCCGCAACTAAACTAGTTGCGGGCTTTTTAACTAGGGTCTGTTGATCTTTTAAGGTTAAATTTGCAGCAGTCTGTTTGGTATTTAGGCAAGACAGAGCCTATGCAGTGTGGTTATTCCCCATAAATGGGCGATAACGCAGCATAAATGCCAAACATGCACTGCCCTCTGGGTTCTTTCTAGGGGCGATCAACTCTTTGTTGCCTACATGGATGTAGGTAAGGGGCGTGAGCAGGACGCGGAAGCTTTGCTCGGTTTTTACTTAGCCCACTAGGTTACAAATCTCGCGCCGCGATTAAATAGCCCCTAGTTTGAACAAATTTTAATCCGCAAAGTTCAACAGACCCTAATAATATGAGTAATTTATTGAAACGTCATAACATTGGTCGTTTGTGGGTAATATCCATCAGCCATAACAATGTACGGTAGTAAATTACTTAACCATTTTTGCTGCACGCTTTCGCTATAGTTTAAGTAAAGCTTACCTTCGTGAATGTAAAATGCTTCTGGATCTATACCTACAGCGTTACCTTCATCAGCCATTGCATAAGCGCACCAGCCACCGTATTGCGGTGCATAACGCTTTGGGTTTTCTGCAAATGCCGTTTTGTTTTCTTCACTCGAAAAATGCCAGTCGGCACCTAAATAACTAAACGTATATTTGTCGCTGCCTTTAACGGCTTTATTTTGGGTAAAATAAGCAACACTGTCATACCCTTTAATAGCCGTGTTATTAAACCAGCCCGTGTTTACCGCATCATCCTTTGCGTTTGCCCCACCGCTTATTAACAGTGTGCTAAGCATTATTAAAGCAACTATGTACTTAATCATATTTTACCCTTTTATTTACTCAAAATTTTATGCCAATTAAATATGGCAGGCTTAGTGAGTAAGAAAGGCAAAGCGCAAAAATGATTTCAGTTAATGCTTAATTATTTAACGTTTAGTAATTAAGTAAGTAGTTAAACTTACTCAACTCTTAGCCAATATTGGTTTCGGTAAAAAAAGCCAATGTAACCGCGCACTTCGAGCTTTTTACCTTCATCTTGCGGGGTTAATTGTAAGGTGTAGGTTTTACCATTTGTTGGGTCGAGTATTTCACCGTCTCCCCATACGCCATCATCTTGTGCTTTTACATCGGTGATTATGGTCATTCCTAAAATAGGCTGATCTTTTAGCTCATCATCACACTTACTGCATATATCATTTTGTTTTGCAGGGTTAAGAATGGTTTCAACTTTGCCGCTTAATACACCGTTGGTTTGGGTAATACGTACATACGACTTAGCTTGGTTTGTATCCTCATCAATCGTTTTCCAAAGGCCTACTGGCGTAATAGCAGCAAGCACACTTTGG
This sequence comes from Pseudoalteromonas sp. SR45-5, assembly GCF_014163565.1. Taxonomy (NCBI): domain Bacteria; kingdom Pseudomonadati; phylum Pseudomonadota; class Gammaproteobacteria; order Alteromonadales; family Pseudoalteromonadaceae; genus Pseudoalteromonas; species Pseudoalteromonas sp. SR45-5. The sequence continues at coordinate 1,355 of NZ_JACJDN010000812.1, forward strand.
CTTGCAAAAATGGTGGCTGCTAACGTGCTAAGTAATGCTAATTTATTTAACTTTTTCATTGTGTTGCCTTTTAAATTAAGTGGCCAATGGCTAAATCATATCAGGTGATTTATAAACACACTATTAAAGCGCTG
>NZ_JACJDN010000813.1:0-1487 GCF_014163565.1 Pseudoalteromonas sp. SR45-5
AATCACTTACAGAACTGGCTTAAAGGTGGTGGTAAAATGTCACATATTCAGCCACCAAGTAAATATGATCAGAATAAAATAGCGGGCTGGGAAGCATTTTTAAATCAAGATAGCTTAAAGTATCAGTTATCAGCACGGTATATTTATGAGCATTGGTTTTTAGCACATATTTATTTTACTTCAGAAAACCCACAAAGCTTTTTCAAACTAGTTCGCTCAAGTACGCCTCCTGGTGAGGAAATAAAGTTAATAAACACGCGCCGCCCATACGATGACCCTAAAGTTAGCCGTGTTTATTATCGTTTTATGCAAGAGCGTACAACCATACTTTCTAAAACACATTTACCTCTTGAGCTTAATGAAGCTAAATTACTGCGTTTATATGAGCAGTTTATTGCGCCAGATTATACTGTTACGAAAATGCCTAGTTATGAGGCTAAGGCAGCATCTAACCCTTTTAAAACTTTCGAAGTTATTCCAATTAATTCTAAGTATCAATTTATGCTTGATGAGGCAGAGTTAATTATTATGGGCTTTATAAAAGGGCCTGTTTGTCGTGGTCAGATTGCTTTAAATGTTATAAACGATCATTTTTGGGTGGCTTTTGCTGATCCTAATAAAGTAGCCACTCCGGCTGTAGGGGAAATGCTAATGCAACATGAAGAGGCATTAGAACTTCCTGCCGCTGAGGAAAGTAATGCCTTACCCATTTCTAGCTGGGTTAAATATTCAGTTCGCGAGAAAAAGTATTTACAGGCGAAAGTTGAGCTGGCTAACAAAATGTTCAAAGGTGGTGAGCACCTTACAACAGACTTACTTTGGAAAGGTGATGGGCATAATAAAAATGCGGCACTAACTATTTTCCGCCATTTTGATAGTGCAACTGTAGTTAAAGGTTTTATTGGTCAAGAGCCTAAAACCACCTGGATATTAGATTATGCTTTGTTTGAGCGTATTCACTATTTGCTTGTAGCAGGCTTTGATGTGTACGGAAATATAGGCCATCAATTAGTGACACGCCTATATATGGATTTTTTACGTTTAGAGGGAGAGCAAAACTTTTTAGCATTGTTACCTGAGGCTAAACGTAATCAAATTAAAAAGCAGTGGTATCGTAATTCACCACCTGACTTATCTAAGTTCTTTAAAAATAACCGAGAATTTAGTCAGCCAAGTGGTATTAACTATAAAACTGATGATCCACAGCATGAGCTATATACTTTGATGAAAGAAGCCTTAGCGCCAGTTTTAAGTGAAAGATACAACTACACTGAAGTACCAAAGCCGTTAAATGTAGTAAGTAATATGCCAGCAAAAGCGGTAAACTTGTTACCCCAGCTTTCTTTTGTACTTGTAAAGCAAAAAGATAATAGTCATAAGGGCTACACTATTATTCATCATAATGCGCACTACAATATATCTAGTTTATTAAACGAAGATGGCCAACGTGCTTATGATGAAGATACCGCGACTATTGTTCCTGGCTT
>NZ_JACJDN010000814.1:0-1479 GCF_014163565.1 Pseudoalteromonas sp. SR45-5
GCATACTTAAATATCACTACAGCTCAATACGTTAGCGAAACTTTTAACTTAAGTTAAGGCTGAATAGCAATCTACGCTCATTTATTTTAACTTTATAACCATTGCCGTATTACCTTTTATTATAACTAATCTATTTAAATTCCTTTTTAGAATATCAAAAATTAGCTATTGTCCGCCCATTCCAACTTTATGTATTTACTAAAATGAAAAAACAGTTAATTTCAGGCTTAGCTTTAACGTGTGCGTTAGGTTCGTTCAGTGCATTTGCTACCAATGGTTATTTTACTCACGGCTATGGCATGACCCACAAAGGTATGGCTGGCGCAGGTGTAGCGCTGTCAGAAGAGTTAATGTCTGGTGCTAATAATCCAGCAACCTTTTTACCTAATGGAACAGAGCTATCACTGGGCTTAGAGCTTTTTTCACCTGAACGAAAATATACTGCATCAAAAGTAGATACTTTTTACCCTGGCGCATTTTATCTTGAAGCAAAAACACAAAAAAGCGACAACACCGTATTTGCAATTCCAGAGTTTGCTATTGGCCATCAATTAAATGAAAAAGTAAATATTGGTTTATTAGTGTATGGCAACGGCGGTATGAATACCGAGTACGGCGCAGAATCCTCTCCTGAAGGGACTTTTTACGCTGGTACGACGGGCGTTGATTTAAAACAACTCTTTATTAGCCCAACAGTAAGCTATGAGTTGAATGAACAAATACGCCTTGGCGTATCCCCTATTTACGTGGTGCAACAGTTTGAAGCGCAAGGGCTTGGAAACTTTGCTCCTTTTTCGCAATCACCCCAAGCGCTTACAAATAATGGCACCGATACAAGCACAGGCTTAGGCATTCAACTAGGTATTAGCCAAGATATAAATTCGTCATTAAGCTGGGGGGCAAGTTACCGCTCATCAGTGTCTATGCAAGAGTTTGATAGCTATAAAGGTTTGTTTGCAGAGCAAGGCGGATTTGATCTGCCAAGTTCGTTTCAACTTGGTGCAGCTTATAAGCTTACCCCAGCTAATCAGGTTGTATTTGATTGGCAAAAAATAAATTACAGCGAAGTAAAAAGTATTGCAAATCCAATCAGTAACTTGGTGTCAGCACCTTTAGGGGCTAACGCCGGCGCTGGGTTTGACTGGAACGATATGACTATTTATAAGCTTGGCTATCAGTGGCAACGTACATCGCAACAAAAAATTCGTTTTGGGGTATCTTATACCGAGCAACCTATTCCTTCATCAAACGTTTTGCTTAATATTTTAGCCCCGGGCGTTCAAGAGTGGCATTTTACTACTGGCTTTAGCCATTCTTTTACCAACAAGGTACAATTAAACGCTATGGCTTTTTATTCGCCAGCAAAAAAAGTAACGGGTGCTAACTACTTAGCGCCTAATCAACAATTATCAATCGAAATGAAACAAACCGGTTTAGGCGTTTCTATTGTTTGGGAAATTTAAAAATGATAACAGAATT
>NZ_JACJDN010000815.1:0-1475 GCF_014163565.1 Pseudoalteromonas sp. SR45-5
CAATAAACTTATTATGTGATTTAGTTTTAGTTAATTAAAGTTTTAAATGAGCTTTTATTTGGCGAAGCTCTGCTTTTAATTTTTCTACTTCTTCAAGTAAATCGCTTAATTCTTTGTCTTTAATTACTTCGCTTGGTAGAGCAACAAAGGCATCGGCGGGATTATTTTGTTGTTCGCCAAATAAATGAATATATCGGCTGTCACGTTTTCCAGCTTCACGCTCTAGCTTTGTGACGTACTCGCTTTCAATCAGTTTATTGAGCGCTGTCTCTACTTCATTTACGTTATTAAAATCAGCAAGTCTAGCACTGCGGGTTCTTAATTCACCAGGGGTTTGAGCACCACGCAAAAGTAATAAACAAACAATGGCACGCTGCTGAGCAGAAAATTGCAGATTACTAAATTCAGTGTTGCAAAAGCGGTGATCGTATTTATTTACGCGACCCGAAAGACCTTCATCTATTGTAACCAAACGCATTTCTATTAGTTCATCAAGTGCGTTTTGCACGTCTTCATCTGTAAGACTTAACACAGGATCGCGATTAGACTTTTGGTTACATGCGTTCACGAGAGCGTTTAACGATAGCGGATAATGCTCTGGCGTCGTGCTTTGTTTTTCTAATAGGCAACCAAGAATACGTTGTTGATTTGTTGATAACTGCATAAATAATCTCAAATTAGTAAGCGTATTTTATTAGCTTACACCTTTATTGAATGCCAAGCCATTGTTGAAGCTTTGGTTGTAATGCAGCTAAATCGAGAGGCTTACTTAAATAGTCGTTCATGCCTGCGGCTAGACATTTTTCTTTATCGCCCTGCATGGCATTGGCTGTTAGCGCAATAATAGTAATATTTTCATTATCTTTACCTGCATCACCTTCTCTAATGGCTTTAGTGGCTTGGTAGCCATCCATTTCGGGCATTTGGCAATCCATTAAAACTAGCTTATATGGTTTACCTTGTTTTGCATTGAGCTTTACAATTGCCTCAAGGCCATTTTCGGCAATATCAAAAGTAACACCCGCCTGCTTTAATAGCGCAGAGGCAACCACTTGGTTTATTTTATTGTCTTCAACAAGCAATAGTTGTGGTTCTGATGAATCCAGTACTGGCGCTTTAGTTAGCTTGTTTTGAAGCTGTGCTTGTTGCTGCTGTTGTTCAATGTATTTATCGTTTGTGAGTGAGTCAAACAAATCAGACGGTGTGAGAGGTTTGAAAATCATACAGTCGACTTCCATACCTACTTTAGACTCCTCAGACGAATAACTCATTGGCGCCATAATAACTAACTTGCAACTATGCATATTTATAAAGTTTTTAAGCGCGGTGATATGCGTTTGTGGGGCTTTTTCAAAAAAGTAGTAATCAACTAAAATAGCACCAGGGTGGGTGGTTATATTACTTAAGTAATCATCAACCTCAAGATAGTTATGTATACAATTAACTTTTGCACCCCAAACAGTGAGCTGCTTATT
>NZ_JACJDN010000816.1:0-1473 GCF_014163565.1 Pseudoalteromonas sp. SR45-5
ATGGCAAAAGAAAAGTTTGAACGCGTAAAACCGCACGTAAACGTTGGTACAATCGGCCACGTTGACCACGGTAAAACTACACTAACTGCAGCAATCACTAACGTACTTGCAAAAGTATACGGCGGTGTTGCTAAAGATTTCGCATCAATCGACAACGCTCCAGAAGAGCGCGAACGTGGTATCACTATTTCAACGTCTCACGTTGAATACGATACACCTACACGTCACTACGCACACGTAGATTGTCCTGGTCACGCCGATTATGTTAAAAACATGATCACTGGTGCTGCTCAAATGGACGGCGCGATCTTAGTAGTTGCTGCGACAGATGGCCCTATGCCACAAACGCGTGAGCACATCCTTCTTTCTCGTCAGGTTGGCGTTCCTTACATCATCGTATTCATGAACAAATGTGACATGGTTGATGATGAAGAGCTACTTGAACTAGTAGAAATGGAAGTTCGTGAACTTCTTTCTGAATACGATTTCCCAGGTGATGACTTACCACTAATCGCTGGTTCTGCGCTTAAAGCGTTAGAAGGCGAGAAAGAGTGGGAAGATAAGATTGTTGAGCTTGCAAATGCACTTGATTCTTACATCCCAGAGCCAGAGCGTGACATCGATAAGCCATTCATCATGCCTATCGAAGACGTTTTCTCAATCCAAGGCCGTGGTACTGTTGTAACTGGTCGTGTTGAAGCTGGTATCATCCGCATCAATGACGAAGTAGAAATTGTTGGTATCAATGATACAACTCGTTCTACTTGTACTGGTGTTGAAATGTTCCGTAAGCTTCTTGACGAAGGTCGTGCTGGTGAGAACATTGGTGCACTTCTACGTGGTACTAAGCGTGAAGACGTTGAACGTGGTCAAGTACTAGCTAAGCCTGGTTCAATCAACCCACATACTACATTCACTTCAGAAGTATACGTACTTTCTAAAGATGAAGGTGGTCGTCATACTCCATTCTTCAAAGGTTACCGTCCACAGTTCTACTTCCGTACAACTGACGTAACTGGTGACGTTCAGTTACCAGAAGGCGTAGAAATGGTAATGCCTGGTGATAACATCAAGATGACAGTAACTCTAATCGCACCAATCGCGATGGATGAAGGTCTTCGTTTTGCTATCCGTGAAGGTGGTCGTACTGTAGGTGCTGGTGTTGTAGCAACTATCGTAGAGTAATAATTAACTTTTAAGTTAATTGTTAGAAAAAGGTCACTCAGGTGGCCTTTTTTAATGCCTGAAGAAAAGTGTCATATGAAGGTGGTGCTCTTACCTTAGGCGTAGGTACTTTGTAGCAACAGTCAAAGAGTAATAATTAACTTTTAAGTTAATTGTTAGAAAAAGGTCACCCAGGTGGCCTTTTTTAATGCCTGAAGAAAAGTGATTTGCTCCTAGGTATAGAATTATTGCCGAGCTTGGGTTGAGTTTTACGAAACCCGAGGGGGAAAATAGTACCGAAGATAACTA
>NZ_JACJDN010000817.1:0-1471 GCF_014163565.1 Pseudoalteromonas sp. SR45-5
TGGCCCATATCAATAGTCATATTAAACTATTAGTATAATTCTTTGATACTTTTAGTAAAGTCAGATGCTCGTCTTGTCATTTTATGACCTGATTTAACTTTTAAAACAGTATCATCAAGTGAAAACTCACTCTTTGAATCTTTAAAATCTTGTTTTGCTGAAACAGTAACCTTTGTCAACAGTGCTAACTCTTCTTTATAATCAGCATCATCTTTACATATTTCAGAAACAGCCTCTAAAACAGCTACTGTGCGTTGACCCGCATGAGACATAATCCATTGGCTTTGGTATCTATCATCAGCAAGCTTAGCTTCATTAGCAGCAGCCATTTTCTTAAAGTCATCCCAATCAACAATTACATCTAATTTAGCGTTTCCACAAGAAGCTTTAACTTTTGCAACTTCTTCTGCAATACTTGCATCTGCAGCTCTAATTGCTTTTTTGTCTTTGATAGATGCATAAGCAGATGAGCTGAAAACAGCAATAATAAGTCCGGCTAAAATTTTTTGTTTCATAACTTCTTCCTTTTAGTGTTTAAAAAATATTATATATTGCTTCATAACTAACTTCAGGCAGATTCTCTACCTGGTTACCTAATTGAATCGTGAGTTCGCTTTTATTTAACTCTGCACTTTGAGTATCGGGAGTGCTCGATGGTAAAACCTTAACACTTTTTATATCTTTTACTGCTAAGGCATAATCATTGTCAATTAAACATACTTTTTCTAATGATTGTAAATAAGCTGAAAGTTTAGATGGGGTAGTCTTAAAATTGTTTTTGCCAAAGTTAGACCAAGCGACATCAAGGACAATTTGCGTACCACACTTTTCATTAAGGCTTTTTAAATGTTTTTTATACAACTTTTTAGCTTCAATTTTGCTAAAGGTTTCAAATTGTCGTTCTTTGTATTTTTCAATAATTCTTCTTTCTTTAGCTTTGTCTATAGAGCCCTGATAAATAACTTTAGTTACAGTACCATCGTCTAAATATACATTTGAATAAGAAACTAGAGTGCCAGATATTATTGTTTGGTCTTTATCGTTTCTAAAATTAACATTAGGCATGCCAATTAGTTTTAGGTAATAGCCTTCTCCAATATCGTTTTTGAACCTTTTATATAATAAAGTCTGCTCATCGAAGTGATGCTCGAATCCTCGGTAGTTAACATAGTATGTATCTTGTTTTTCATTAGGTACAATGAATAGCTGTGCTTCACGCTCTGAGTCATAACTGTAATAAACTTTGGATGTTTCGGTGGCAGATAATACGTTGGTAGATAACAAAAAAGCAGATAAAATTAGTGGTAATTTCATGTTTTAGTCCTTTAAGGTAAATATTAAATAAAATATTACATCCAGTAATTTAGCAGTACTATACTGCACTCTTTTATTTGCGTCAAAATTTACAGTAATAGATTTTATTAATATTATTTACATTCATAATTAGTGTAAAAAAGCAATAAGTGGTCGC
>NZ_JACJDN010000818.1:0-1469 GCF_014163565.1 Pseudoalteromonas sp. SR45-5
CTTCTGTTTTAGAGATGTAATCTTGTAGTGCTTTTTTGTTTTTAAAATCTACTAACACCACCAAATTACCTAAACCGAGTAAAGCGCTAACGCTGCGGATAATTGATTGCGGCCAGCTAATTAAATTACCTTCAAGAGTTTGTACTTTTAAACGCCATGCACGCATGCCAATGGTTTGCCCGCTTTTAGTCCAAAAGTAGCCAAAAAATACTAAGCTAACAATAATTAAAAGAGCGGTACGAATACCCGAAAGAAGATTTGAATTTTGAATAAATGCAGATACATCCTCTGCGCCATTTAAACTAATTACATCGAGAGAAATAAGCCCCTGTACTGCAAATAAATACAGCACTACAGTTAACATCGCAAACGCAATAATGGCTAACGTATCGTAGACCAACGACGCAAAACGGCGCCAAAAACCAGCACGTGGAAACTCACCCGACATAAATACACTCTCACTATTAATATGCGAGCTAGTTTAACAAAAAAGCTTACAAATACTAAGACATGTTAATGTTTAGAGAGAATTGATTTTATTGCTGTAAATTACTACCTACGGAGGGGAATGAAAAAGACCCTACTATTTACAGTAAGGCCTTTTAATTTATAGCGAGTTTAACCTAGCTTAATGGCAAGGTATTTTATGTCGTCACCACTTATTTGCGGTAAAAAATAAATATCGCCGTATTTAAAATACTGCTGTGAGTTAATTATTACGGCCTGTGCTGTCTGAGGCAATGAATCGTAAGTTTGGCCCAAGCTATAGTCATTCACATTACCCACTTTTATTGCCTGATTAAGGCGAGTTGATGGCTCATCAACAACCGTATAACCATCATTATCCGCAATGTAGTATACATTTTGATAAGTGTAGTAAGTCGTATTGTGGTGTTTAAAATGCCTGTAATTTCTTGGTAGCGTATTTATACGCAGGCCTCTAGGTGGTTTAACAACATGGTAGCCTCTTTTAGCTTTACGGTAATAAAGGCCGTCGTTAAACGTAAACGAAATACCATTAAATCTGATTGATGCACTATTGCGTGGTAAATGGTTTATAAATCGATTTTGTCTGTAAGCGACTGAATTGTGATGGCTTGTTAAGTAGTTATATTTTCGCTGGTTGTAGCGGTGTAGTTCACGCTTTTCCTGTTTGTACTTAGCAAGTTTACGTTTTTCTTGCTTACGGTCTTCTCGTTTTTCTTTTTTATGCTCAATACGCTGCTTTTTTTCATGGCGGCGTTCATCGCGTTTATATTCAACACGTTTGTCGTGATCGCGTTTAAAGCTTTTATCATTCTCTCGCTCGTTTTGTGCTCCAAGCGCAGAGCCTGATACTGCGCCAATGGCGAGCAGGGCAGGTAGTAAAAAAGTAAGTTTCATAATATTGCCTCGTTTATGTTTTTACATAACTGGGTTCAATACTAGCGGCTCAAACTGAATGTTAACTGACATACAACAGCAAACGG
>NZ_JACJDN010000819.1:0-1457 GCF_014163565.1 Pseudoalteromonas sp. SR45-5
CTCTAATTAAGCTCGTAAAAAAAATATCACTTAAAAACGATATTAAAAGAAGCCTTAAAAAATCAACATTTAAAAAGCTAATAGCACGTACAGTATTTATATTAACTTTTAAAATATTGGCATTTGTAAGGCGCTTATAAATGTCAGAAAAAAAATCGGTTTCGTCTGGTATTGGTACTATGGCTGTACTAACTATCTCATCAAAGTTAGTTAGGCTCGTTATATTAATGATTACAGCGCGTTTTTTAACACCAGAAGATTTTGGTGTAGTTGCGGCATTTACTATGGTGTTTGCTTTTGCTTATTTAATTGCTGATATGGGTATTATAAGAACACTTATCCAACGCCCTGTTATTAGTGATAAGCATGTTGGTAGCGCGTTAGTTTTATCTATATCTTTATGTGTTTTAATTTGTCTATCGCTTTTTTTGTTTGCCGATAATATCGCTAATCAACTAAATGTTAATGAAATAGCTTTGCCATTAGAAATATCGGGCATAATATTTTTGTTATTGGGATTTAGTAATATTTGTTCAGCTTTATTTCAGCGCAGTGGCGACGTTGTTTTTATAGGTAAATTACAAGCTCTTGGTACCGTTACCGGAAATATATTTGTAACAGTACCCTTGCTCTATTTTGATATTGGTTTTTGGTCAATCATTATTGGTCTGTGGGTATCGGAGTTGATTTCAGTAGTATTTATACTGCTCAGAGGTTGGAAAAACCTTCACTTTAAAGTTTATAAAACTGAGCTAACAGAAATAATTAAATACGCAACTGCATTCTTTTTTAACAGTACTCTTGGTTTACTTAGCCAGCAAATAGACATCGCGATTATAAGCAAAATGATGGGCAGTACAGCTCTGGGGTTTTATTCAAGAGCTATGCAGTTGGTAGAGTTTCCTAATCAAGTATATTGGTTGGTTGTTGACCGTGTGGTATTTCCTGTGATGTCGGCAATGAAAGACGATAAAGAAAAGTTATCTCAGTTTTTTTTACAATCACTAAGTTTACTTAGCCTGGCCTTAACTATAGGCTCGCTTATATTAGTTGTAGGTGCAGACCAAATAGTATTAATAATGATGGGTGAACAATGGGGTGAAGTTGCATCAATATTAGAAATATTAGGGCTTTGCATAATATTCAGAGCCTTGGCATCTTTCATGGACTCTTTTATAGCAGCTTACGATTTAATCAAGTTGTTAACAATTAAGCAGATTGTATCACTATTGATACTTGTTACAGCTATATGGTTTGGCGCCGATTACGGAGTGCTAGGTGTTGCATACGCTGTAGTCATTACCAGCGCAATGCGTTTTTTATTAACAGTAGCTTTAATTTTGAGCTGTTCAAAAGTTAGATTAATTCAAATTTTGAAGGTTTTTATCCCTAGTGTAATTACGCCTTTGACTATATTTGTAGTTTACTTATGTGTATCTGAAGTAGAGATAATGCAA
>NZ_JACJDN010000081.1:0-9926 GCF_014163565.1 Pseudoalteromonas sp. SR45-5
ATTAGGGGCCGTGCTGGTGTTTATTTTAAATAAAAAGAAGGCTTAATAAAACCTAACCTTCTTTTAGGTGTGGGCTTACGTTTGTTACAAAGCGTTTATAAATAGCAGGTAAGTTATCAAGTATTGCCTGCTTACCCTGTAGTTCACTGTTTTTTATGCATTCAAAAAGTACTTGCTCGCTAAGTTTATTCACTAATAATTGTGATTGCTTAATATGGCTTATATGCCAAAGCTCAGGTGCTACGCCACCTAAATCATGCTGGTAAGGGCGATAAAAACCAAATTTAACTAAGTTAGTATCAAGCCAATTACTTAAAGGTGCAAACGGCCCACCTTGCAGGTATTCATCAGGTGTTAGCTGTAGCTTATAATCATCACTGACCGCAGCTTTATCAAACACATCTAAGTCAGTCCCTAAATGGTGTCTGCTTGCGCCAGGTAGTGCAGAGTAGAGCATTATTGCTATGCATTTATCTACATCATTTAATTTAGTTAAATTTACAACCTTTTGCTGTTTATTATAAACAGGTCGAATACCTAAAAACTTATTATTCCAAATAATTGACTGGCGTTCAAAGTCGCGAAAACTTGAGGCAATAGTAAGATCAAATCCCGCTTTTTGAGCTGCACTTTGCAGCGCTAAAAAGTCGCTAATAATAGCGCTGTGCAAGCGATGATTTTGTATGTCAGTTAAATGTGTATCACTTTGCCCTGTGATACACATTATCGATGTTGGTTTAGTTACATCCATTATGCTAAAAGTTGCTCTAGTATTTGCTCGTAAATGTCGGTAAGGGCTATTAAATCATCGGTACTTACGCATTCATCTACTTTATGAATAGTTTCGTTACGTGGGCCAAGTTCAATTACTTTAGCACCTGTTTGTGCAATAAAGCGACCATCTGATGTGCCGCCGGTAGTTTCTAGGTTTGTGGTTAAACCGGTTACTGATTTAATCGCTTTTACTGTGGCATCAACAAGTGGGCCGTGCTCGGTAATAAAAGGTAAGCCATTTACTATCCAGCTTAATTCATAATTTAAGTTATGCTTTTGTAGTATGTCATTTACACGTTGTTGTAATTGCTCATGTGTTACTTGCGTGCTAAATCTAAAGTTAAACTGTACTTCTAGCTCACCCGGGATCACGTTGCCTGCACCTGTGCCGCCATTAATATTTGAAATTTGAAAGCTGGTAGCAGGGAAGTATTCATTTCCGTTATCCCACACCGTTTGGCTAAGCTCAGTAAGGGCAGGGGTTGCTAGGTGAATTGGGTTTTGTGCTAAATGTGGATAGGCGACATGCCCTTGTACACCCTTAACGGTTAAAAAAGCGGTAAGTGAACCTCTGCGGCCATTTTTAACAACATCACCTAATACATCTCGTGATGAAGGCTCGCCTACTAGGCACATATCAATTTTTTCACCGCGCGCCTCTAGCGTATCAATTACACGGGTAGTCCCGTTTATAAACGGGCCTTCTTCGTCGGAGGTTATTAAAAAAGAAATTGAGCCTTTATGATCTGGATGTTTAGTAACAAAACGCTCGGTTGCAACAAGCATTGCAGCTAACGAGCCTTTCATATCGGCAGCGCCGCGCCCATGTAATAAACCGTCTTTTATTAATCCTGAAAACGGCGGGTGTTGCCAATTTTTTTCAGGGCCTGTTGGCACAACATCAGTGTGGCCTGCAAAACAAAAGTGCGGTGATTGTGTGCCTTTTCGAGCCCATGTATTTAATGTGTCGGTAAAAAATAATGACTCAATATTAAAACCAACCGCAGCAAGGCGATCGTTCATCATCTGTTGGCAGCCAGCATCCTCGGGCGTTACTGACTCACGTTGTATTAGTGCTTGAGCGAGTGCAATTACATCATCTTTCATGATTTAAATATCTCATCGTATTGGGCTGCTTTAAAACCTAAGTGGTAACTGCCATTGTTAATAAGTACTGGGCGTTTGATCATGGCAGGTTGTTCAACTAACAATGGGATAGCACTTTCTTTAGTCAAACTCTGTTTTTGCTCATCAGTTAGTGCGCGATAAGTTGTGCCACGTTTATTAACAAGCTGTTCCCAATCGAGTTTATCTGCAAAATCACTTACCATTTGCTCATTTACGCCATCTTTGCGGTAATCATGAAACGTAAATTCGATGTTGTTGTCGGCTAAGTATTTTTTTGCTTTTTTTATCGTGTCGCAATTGCTAATACCGTATAGAGTGATCATAAATTTAGTTCTTCTTAATAATAGTTAATAAGGTATCTACATCCGCATTTACATGCGAATGTGAGTAATGAAATGTGCCGAGATTATGGCCGTTAAGTAAGATTAAACTGGCCAGCATAGGCGTTTCTAGTTCGCGTAAATCAAAATAAGCGAGGCGCTGGCCTTTACTTATTTCACTACCATTTAATTGTGCAATATGAGTATGTGTAATTGATTGCGAACCGGTAATAGTTAAGTTGATTAAAACTTTTAAACCATTTTTAGCCTGTAAAATAAACTCAGTACCTGCGTTTTTTACTTGTAATAACGTGCCATCAAACGGCGCTAAAATTTTGTGGCTACTGAGCTTTACAGTAATACCAGGACCGAGAATACCAAACCTAAAAATAGGTTCGGGGTGTTCTTGAAGCGGTATTACTTTACCTGTAAATGGGCTTGTAATAAGGATGGCACTGCGGGGAGTTTTATTGAGTGCTAGATATTCAATTGTTTGTGCTTTCATATGCTATTGGGCCACCACGTTGTAACCATCTTTTTTTAAGGCGTTAAGTGCTAGTGAGGCCGTTTGCTTTTTTACTAAAATATAATCGGTATCGTAGGTTGAGATTGAAAAAATAGAAATTTTAGCGCGTGCTAATACACCCGATATATTAGCCATTATTCCGGTCAGCGAAAAACCAAGTGGGCCAACCACCTCAAGTGCTTGCCAATCAGATTCGGTATCTAAACTCTCTATTTCAAAGCTACTAGGGCAAACAATAGATAGTTCATCCTGGGTTTTAGATATAAAAAATAAAGGAAGCTTGAGTAGCGCCGCAGGTATATCGGCGTCAACATCTAAACTGTGAATAGATAAAACCGTGCTGTGTAATTGTAATGTTTGTTTTGACATTAAACGCCTGCGATACAGCATTATTGATAGCTTTATAGTATAGATTATTGCCTTCAAGTTAAAGGTGTAAGCGTGACTAAAATGAGCATTTGGAAGTGGGTTTTAATAGAGATTAAAAACTTACCCACAATTTCTGTGGATAAGTATGGGGGTTGCAGGGTATAAATAGCCTAACTAGTTAATTATTAAATAAATAATAGCTAGGCTATAAAAAGCACACGTTGTGTTTAATGTGCTATTAGCGCTTCTGCTTGGGCTGCCTGAATTGCAGTTAAGGCGATTGTATACACAATATCATCGACTAATGCACCACGGCTCAAGTCGTTTACGGGTTTGCGCATACCTTGAAGCATAGGGCCGATACTTATTAAGTCGGCACTGCGTTGTACTGCTTTATATGTTGTATTACCTGTATTTAAATCTGGGAATATAAATACAGTCGCTTTACCAGCTACAGGGCTGTTAGGTGCTTTTTTAAGTGCTACATTTTCCATTATAGCGGCATCGTATTGTAGTGGGCCGTCGATAATTAAATCAGGACGTTTTTGTTTTGCTATTTTTGTGGCTTCACGTACTTTTTCAACATCGGCACCCGTACCTGACGTACCCGTGCTGTAGCTTATCATGGCTACACGTGGCTCTATGCCAAATGCAGCTGCAGAGTCGGCAGATTGAATCGCTATGTCAGCAAGTTGTTCAGCATTAGGGTCGGGGTTAATTGCACAGTCGCCGTAAACTAACACTTGATCAGGTAGCAGCATAAAAAATACGGATGATACTAGTGATGATCCTGGCGCTGTTTTAATTAACTGCAGGGGCGGGCGAATTGTATTGGCAGTGGTATTTACCGCGCCCGATACTAAACCATCTACTTTACCTTGCTCAAGCATCATTGTGCCAAGTACGACGTTATCTTGTAGTTGCTCTTGTGCTACTACAGCAGTTAGGCCTTTGCTTTTACGAATTTCGACCATAGGCGCAATATAATCATTTATAATACTTTTTGGCTCGATGATACTTACATGTTCGTTTAGCTCAATACCTTGCTGCTGTGCAATACGCATTATTTCTTCGCGATCGCCAAGCAATATAGTTTTAGCAATGCCACGTTGACCACAAATAGCAGCCGCTTTAATTGTACGAGGTTCATTCCCTTCTGGTAATACTACGGTTTTATCTGCTTTACGTGCTTTATCGGTTAATAAATAACGAAATGCAGGTGGTGATAACTTACGCGTTTTGCCTACACTTTGAGCTAGAGTATCGAGCCAGCTTGAATTGATATGTTCTGCGTTGTGATCTTTTACTTTTTCAATGCGTTGGTCATCATCATTTGGTACTTCCATATTAAAGTTATGCAGTAATAGTGATGTGCGCCATGTGTCGGCATCGGTTGCGAGTATTGGTAAACCGGTTTGCATAGCTTGTTCACACAAAGCCATAATACGTGGCTCTGGCTCAAAGCCACCGGTGAGTAATATAGCGCCAAGTTTAGTGCCGTTCATAGCAGATAAACACGCAGCAACAAGTATGTCAGAGCGATCACCCGGTGTTACTAATAAAGCACCTGGCGTAAAATAATTTAAAATATTAGAAACCGTACGAGCGCAAAAAGTGATACGACGCAGGCGACGATGAAGCATATCGCCTTCGTTAATTATTGTTGCTTTTAAATACGCGCTTAAGTCTTTTACGCGTGGCGCTACTAAGTCAAAATCCCACGGGATTGCGCCAAGCAACATAAACGGATTTTTTTTAAAAATAGGTAAAGACGCTAAACGATTTAACTCGTTTTCAAGCTCTTCGGGTTTGTAAGCGTCGACTAAATCGGCGCGTGCACGGCCTTCTTCATCAAGTGGCGCATTTACTTTATTAAAAATACAGCCCAGTACACGAGGATGATCGATTCCACCGTAATTACCTGCTGCAATTTCTAGGCGGTCTTCTATTTGAGTAATGGTGTAATTACCAGGGGTAAGTACAAATACAATTTCAGCGCCGAGTGTTTGCGCAATTTCGCGGTTTACACGCCCAGCATAAGGTTGGCGACGAGTAGGCACCATACCTTCAATAATAGCTACTTCATCGTCGTTTATTTTACTTTCAAAGCGTTCAACAATTTCCTCTAGTAGATCATCACCTTTACCGTCGCCAATCATTTGCTCAGCATAATCAAGAGCAAAAGGGGTGGGTGGGTTAATAGGTGAACCTTGAGTGACTATTTGTGTTGATTTTTCAGGACCTGTTTCGCCTGAACGAGGCTGAGCGATGGGTTTAAAAAAGTTAACTTTAACTGTTTTTTGCTCAAGAGCGCGAACTAAACCAACGGATACCGACGTTAAACCCACACCGGTAGACACAGGAATTAACATAATACGACGTGCCATATTAAAGCTCCTTTACGATGTTAGCGGCATCAAGTGCAATAACCCACTCTTCGTTGGTCGGCATTACTACCACTTTGGATGAAGTATTGGCTGAACTAATAATACCTTGATTACCAAAACGTGCATCAAGATTGCTCTTCTGGTCACAACTGAACCCTAAAAAAGCTAATTGATTAATGACATTTTCACGTATGATATCGGAGTTTTCGCCAATGCCGCCAGTAAATATAAGTGCATCTAAACGTTGTAATGGTACCATGTAGGCTGCAATTTGTTTGGCTAGTCGGTAGCAAAAAATATCCAGCGCTAAACGTGCTTGTTTATGTCCGGCAACAGCGGCTTCTTCAATCGTTCGACAATCGTTAGAGAGTTCGCTAATACCTAGTAGGCCGCTTTCTTGGTTTAATAAATTATCTATTTGCTGAGCGTTGTAACTAAGCTGTGTAGTTAAAAAATTAAATAAACCGGGGTCAATATCTCCACTGCGAGTACCCATAACAATACCAGCCAATGGCGTTAAACCCATACTGGTATCAACACTTTTACCATTTTTTATTGCAGTAACAGAGCAGCCATTACCTAAATGAGCACTAATGAAATTACTCTTCTCTATAGGCTGATTTAATAATTTAGCAGTTTGTTCTGCTACATAGTAATGACTTGTGCCGTGCATACCATAGCGTCTTACACCGTAGCCTGTATAAAGCTTATAGGGTAGGGCGTAAAGGTAGGCAACTTCATCCATAGTTTGATGAAATGCTGTGTCAAATACTGCTACTTGGGGTAAACCTATAAATGAAGCTTGTGCAGATGAAATACCTAACAAGTTCGCATGACCATGTAGCGGCGCTAAAGAAGACGCTTTAGTAATACCGTTAATTACGTCTTCATCAATTAAGACTGACTTTGTGAAATGCTCTCCGCCATGAACAACACGGTGCCCAACAGCAATAAGGTGCTCATCAAGGTTATGATCCTTTATTAAGCTTACAAGCGTATTTATAGCCTCAGCATGTGCTTGATTAGCCGCTAAGTCGATAACCGTCTTAGTTCCATTAAATTTGTATTTAATGGAGGGGGCTTTGGCGCCCAAGCGTTCAGCAAGGCCTGATATAATTTCGTGACCGTCGTTTGCATCAATAATGGCAAACTTTAAACTAGAGCTACCACAGTTTAAAACTAAAACATGTTGGGATTCAGGGGAGGTTGTTGGCATAGATTCAATTTCCATAAACAAATTTAGTAAGTGAACGTTAATACGTGATAGTTACACTTACGGTATTAAATAAAGCTAAAACAATTAAATGTTCAACTGCAAAGTGGTTAACTCAATGTTAAATATTTTACCTTATTTATGATGTTTAAGTTAGGATTGTTCGCCATTAAAGGGGAAATTTAAGCTCTTTTACTGAGAAAGTGTAACTCCCTCATTTTGTGTTACACTTTGGTATAGCTCGTTTTCTATTGTATTTAAAAGCAGTATCTGTGAGGAGTCATGATGCAAAAAAGTGTGATGTCACAACTACAAACAGGCCGTTTGTATGGTAAAAAATGGCCAATGCGTAAAGAGCTTGCGCCTTTGTTTTTAGAGTTTAGAGTGATTAGAGCGACTGAGCTTGCCATTACAGTAATGCCAATCTTGGCTATGCTAACGTTGTTTTTTCAGCTTAATTACTTAGGTTCTGATTTTTTACCGCAAGCTATTGCGAGTGCATTATTTTTTATATCGTTACCTTTACAAGGTTTATTTTGGTTAGGTAAACGAGCGCAAACGCCTTTAGATCCTGCGATGCAAAAATGGTACAACGAGCTGTACACTAAAATGGCGGCTAATGGATATCAAACGCAGTTAAGTGAGAACAAGCCCCGTTATATGGAGCTTGCTAACTTACTTAAAGATATGTTTGAAAAAATGGATAGAGCATTTACTAAAGAGCAGTTTTAGCGGGTTATACCATCATCTATTTTGGTAAACTGAGTAATATAAAATGATAAGGTGACATTGTGTTCACCTTTTTCTTCGAGTGCTGTCCAGTGCTCGGGTCTAAATTTCCATGCAAATGGCGTCATCATTATTAAGTTTTTAATATCAGTAAAGCTAAGCGCTACATGCTCTGTTAAAAGAGCCTGTTCTGATTTTTGAAACCCTTTTGGCGTGGCTATTTCAGTATGTTCGTTTACTTCTGAATATATATACGATTTTAGCTCTTTTAAATGATAAGGGCCTGGGCTTGCTACCACTAATGTTGCGTTTTTATTAGCTAGACGTTCAAGTTCTTCCTCAAACAAAGGCGCAAATACACTAATAAGTACATCAGCAAATTGGCTTTCAAAAGGCGCTTGGCTAATTGATGCAACACTAAAATGGCACTTAGGATAGCGCTTTGCTGCATATTTAACGGCAGATTTTGAAATATCGACACCGTACACTATAGCGTCTGTTTTACTTGCTATTGCCTGGGTATAAAAACCTTCACCGCATCCTAAATCAATAACCGTATTCGCGCTTATTCGACCGACTAACTCGCTAAGATTTTGTTGTAAAAAGCGGTAGTACCCACGCTCTAAAAATGCGCGTCTAGCTTGCACCATTTCAAGGGAGTCGCCCGGTTGTTTTGAATTTTTTTGTTGTACTGGCAGTAAATTAACATAGCCTTCTTTGGCAAAATCAAAGCTGTGGTTGTTAGCACAACGAAGTGTTGAATCAGCTTTCAAAAGTGCGAGGTTACATAGCGGGCATTGATATTGTAGACTCATGAGTCTAGGTAGTCCTTATCGTAAAAAGTTTTTACCCAATGCGGGCGATAGGTGATCATAATTGTTATAGCCATGCCGTTGAGCATTGCTTCAGGAAACCAAATTATGGCACTTAAATAAACGTAGTTATCTGCAAGTTCTTGCCAATTGTATTGCCCTATAGCTAAGTAAAATAGAGCACCTAGGCTTATTTTTATACAGGCTATAAACCCTGCAGTTATAAACGCACAAACAAATATATAAACAAAAAAATGACGAGGTAAATACTGGTAACTAATTATAAAGCCAAGGTAGCTTAGTAAAATAGGAATAAACGCACCAATAAGCAGTTGTACTGGTAACAGTTCAAGTTCAATTTGACCAAATGCAGTTAGTAGCGCTGTGGCAAGTAGGCTACTTAAAATCGTTAATCGCCAGCCTAAAATTAATGTAGCGGCGGTAACACCTAGTATGTGTAAATCAAGGCCCGTTAAAATTCCTGCTTTTATTCGCCAAAGCACTGCAAACACTAACGCACATGCAAGAACTCCAGTTTGACGGGCTGGCGTATTAAGCAATGTTTTATATGTTTTTTTATCAAAGCTTAGTAGGGCAATAATAATTACAAGGGCCCAAAGTAGCCCTTGTATTGTTATGCTGAGCATAGTAATTACTTAAATGTTGACCATATAGGGGCATGATCTGAGGGTTTTTCAATACCGCGCAGTTCGTAGTCAATACCAGTATCTATACAGCGTGCTGCAAGCTCATTAGTTGCAAGTACTACATCTATTCGAAGCCCTCGGTTATCTACAAACCCTTTAGAGCGATAGTCAAACCACGAATATTGATCGTCTGTTTCTGGGTTTTGTTCTCTAAAGGTGTCTTTAAAGCCCCAATTAAGTAATGTTGCAAGCCATTCACGCTCTACCGGTTGGAAAGAACATTTACCCGTTTTTAACCAACGCTTTGCATTAACTTCGCCAATACCAATATCTAAATCGGTGGGTGATATGTTGATATCGCCCATAACAATGACGTCTTGATCAGGGGTGTGGTTGGTTTCAAGGTGTGTCATTAAATCTTTATAAAATTGTCGTTTATAAGGAAATTTAGTTTCGTGATTAATATTATCACCTTGTGGGAAATAGCCATTCATGACTGTAAGGTCGCGACCGTTATCTTGTTCAACAGTGACGCTTATCATGCGTTTTTGCGATTCCTCTGTATCGGTAGCAAAGCCTTTTAAGACCGATTTAGGCTCTTTTTTGCATAACATAGCTACGCCATAATGGGCTTTTTGGCCATGAAAGTAGACGTGATATCCCATTTTTTGTACATCTTCTAGTGGGAATGCTTCGTCATGAACTTTAATCTCTTGCAAGCCAATAACGTCTGGTTGATGTTTGTCGATAATTGCTTGTAATTGGTGGAGACGAGCACGCAGACCATTGATATTGAAAGAAATCACTTTCATAAAATTTACCTTAAAATTGGATCTATTTAATGAATTAAATTGTATCAGTAAATACGCGTACATAACATGACTGAAATGAGAAAATAGCTGCACAAATGTTGATCAATTGGTGAGTAAAGTTTAAACATTGTAAATGCAGTATTAATTTTTTAAATAAATAAAAAATTCAATTGAACTTAACTTTATTGAATATATAATGCGCGAAATTC
>NZ_JACJDN010000820.1:0-1450 GCF_014163565.1 Pseudoalteromonas sp. SR45-5
GGGCAAAATTTACCATTATTGAGCGCTGTGGCTATTCCCCTTGTGCAAACTGCGGTATTACTAAGCGTTGCTCAACGTATTTTTGCAAGGAGCTCACTATGAGACCATTAATTACAGCTAGCGGTTTGAGTAAATCGTATGGTGCAAAACTTGCGCTTAATAATGTGGACTTTGAGATTAATAAAGGCGCGCCAGTGGCACTTGTTGGACCAAATGGTGCGGGTAAAACTACCTTATTTAGTTTGTTGTGCGGCTATATAGCGCCAAGTAAAGGCAGCCTTGAAATATTAGGACATAAGCCAGGGAGCGCTGCTTTATTTAATAAAGTAAGTGCATTACCGCAAGACGCGCAACTTGACCCTCGTTTTAATATAGACAAGCAACTCGCCTTTTATGCAAAGCTGCAAGGTATGGGGGCTAAGCAAAGCCAAACTGAGGCGCTACGTGTACTTGACTTGGTTGGCTTAAAAGAAATTGCAAAGCAGCGTGCAGGGGACTTATCGCACGGTATGCGCAAGCGCGTTACGATAGCGCAAGCACTTATTGGCGCGCCACAAATTGTAATGCTTGATGAAGCAACCGCAGGGCTTGATCCGATTCATGCCAGAGAAGTACGTGAGCTGGTATCAGAATTAAGTGAGCAGGCTACATTTATTTTAAGCTCTCACGATTTAACTGAGCTTGAGCGACTATGCTCAAAGGTACTTCATTTAGATAAAGGCGTACTAAGCGAGCATCAAACAAAAACAAATAATACCGATAAACACTTTTATACATTAATGCTAAGCGAAGCTTATCAAAATGTTGAGCAACAGCTTCAAGCAATTGTAGGTGTGAGTCGTGTGTATATGAGCCAACATAAAGAATATGTAGTTGAGTATCAGCCAACGAGCGATCCACTTGATATTGCACTACTGAATTTTTGTCATCAACAACACTGGCAGTACCGGCAGTTAGTTAATGGTCATACATTAGAGAATCAAATATTTAAACAGGAGAAAGTATAATGGGTTTACTTAGCGGACTTATGGGTAATGCAAGCGAAGTTGACGATTCTGATTTAGAAAAAATCCTTGCCAATACATTAATTGACGGCGAGCAAGTAGAAAAAGCATATAAAGTAGTACGTGATATGTTTATTTTTACTAATAAGCGCTTAATCTTAATTGATAAGCAAGGTATGACAGGTTCTAAAATGGAAATGGTGAGTATTGCTTACTCTAAAATTACCAAGTTTAGTAAAGAAAGTGCAGGCCATTTTGACTTAGATGCCGAGCTAAAAATATGGGTTGGCTCAGATCCAACACCAATTAGTAAAGAGTTTAAGTCTGGCGACAATATTAACGATGTTTACCGAATTATTAGCCAACACGCGCTTTAATACGGTACATGTTTTAAGTAGTTGTTGACTAGATGTTGCAACTACTTTAATTTTACAGTTTACAACACT
>NZ_JACJDN010000821.1:0-1449 GCF_014163565.1 Pseudoalteromonas sp. SR45-5
AGTAATACTTATTTGCTGTACCACACTGTGTTGACATATTGGTAATAATAAATATAACCTTTACCCCGCCTTCGGGCATGCTTTTTGGTAATGTTAATTGGTAAGTTTTTTTTGCCATTTAAATTACCATTACTATTCATACACAATTAAAAACCTGTATAGCGGTAAGATCTAAGTGTTAGTGAATTTCACTAACCTAAGTAGTTAGGTTGTTTTTATGTTCAGGTTTAAAGGAATAAAGATAATGATTAACCACAAGAAATTGTTTATTTGCACTGCAATTACTGCAACCTCAGCGTTATCTCACGCTGCAACTATTAATAACCCTGGCTTTGAAAGCGGTTTTAGTAGTTGGAACGAAACTGAGCCAGCGGCTATTTCATCTGATGCATATAGCGGATCTAAATCGTTAAAAATTCAGGGTAGTCCTGCACGTGTTTATCAATTAGTAAATATTCAGCCAAACACTGAATATACGTTAAGTGCTTATGTACTTGGTAAAGGGCAGATTGGGGTTAACGACTTAAACGGTTTATTTAAAAACAAAACCTTTGATGTATCGTCTTGGACTAAGGTAACTAAAACGTTTACTTCAGCGAATACCAATTCACTGCAAGTATTTGCTAAGCATTACAATAGCTCAAGTGATGTACGCTTTGATAATTTTACATTAGTTGAGGGCAGTAATAATGGCGGTGGCACTGATGATGGTGCAGGATCTGGAGACGGTACAACGATTCCAAGCAGCATTACAAGTGGTAGTGTTTTTGATTTAGAAGGGGATAGCCCTAACCCGTTAGTTAACGATAGTACGTTAGTGTTTGTACCTTTGGAGGCACAGCATATTACGCCTAACGGGAATGGCTGGCGTCATGAGTACAAGGTAAAAGAAAGCTTGCGTGTTGCCATGACACAGTCTTACGAAGTATTTGAAGCAACTGTAAAAGTTGAAATGTCTGATGGCGGTAAAACAATTATTTCACAGCACCACGCCAGCGATACTGGGACTATTTCTAAAGTGTATGTTTCAGATACTGATGAATCAGGTTTTAACGACAGCGTAGCGGGTAATGGCATTTTTGATGTCTATGTTCGTTTGCGTAATACCAGTGGCAATGAAGAAAAATTTGCGCTAGGTACTATTACAAGCGGTGAGTCATTTAACTTGCGAGTGGTAAATAATTACGGCGATGTAGATGTAAGTGCACTAGGTAATTCGTTTGGTATTCCTGTAGAAGATGATTCTGAATCTTACTTTAAGTTTGGTAACTACTTACAGTCTCAAGATCCAAATACTCTAGATAAATGCGGTGAAGCAGGTAACTCTAATTCATTCAAAAATTGCTTTGAAGATTTAGGCATTACCCAATCAAAAGTAACAATGACTAATGTTACTTATACCCGTCAAACAAACTAAGTAGCCACTTAATTATGGCCACTCAATTGAGT
>NZ_JACJDN010000822.1:0-1448 GCF_014163565.1 Pseudoalteromonas sp. SR45-5
TGAAGGTGAAATTGCAGGTCTTGCGGCCGCTGCTAAAAAAGCAGGTAAAGACGGCTACATGATCACGCTGGTAAATACGACCCAACAGCCAATTTTATCAAGCCTTGAAAACCGCGACCTACGTGAGCAAATATTTAAAGCCTCTGCTAACCGTGCAGCAAAAACTAACGGCCCAATTATTATTGAAGAAACAAACCTACGCGCTCAAAAAGCAGAGCTACTAGGGTTTAAAGATTGGGCATCGTATGTAATGACTTCGCGTATGGCACAAACAACTGACAACGTGTACGGCATTTTAGATGACCTAGCACCAAAAGCAGTTGAAAAAGCTAAAATTGAAGCAGCTGCTATTCAAAAAGTAATTAACGATTCAGGTGAAAGCTTTGAGCTTAAACCATGGGATTGGGCTTTTTACGCAGAAAAAGTACGTGCTGAAAAGTACGACTTAGATCCTGCCCTTGTTAAGCCTTACTTTGAAATGGATTCTGTAATTCACGATGGTTTATTCTTTGCAATGAACAAGCTATACGGTATTACATTTAAAGAGCGTAAAGACTTACCGGTTTATCATGAAGATGTTACAGCCTACGAAGTATTCAACGCTGACGGCAGCGCCATCGGTTTATTTTACCTAGACCCATACGCACGTGAAGGTAAGCGTGGCGGTGCATGGATGAGCGCTTACGTAAGTCAAAGCGGCTTAAAAGGCACTAAACCTGTAATTTACAATGCCCAAAACATTCCAAAACCTGCTGCAGGCGAGCCAACGTTAATGACGTTTGACGAAGTGTCAACTATGTTCCATGAGTTTGGTCATGCGGCGCACGGTTTATTCTCTGACGTTAAATACCCAAGCTTAGCAGGTACTGCTACAGCGCGTGACTTTGTTGAGTTTCCGTCGCAAGCGAATGAAGATTGGATGATTGAACCTACGGTACTTGCTAACTACGCCAAACACTACAAAACAGGTGAGCCAATTCCACAAGCTTTACTTGATAAAGTACTTGCATCGCAAAAATTCAATCAAGGTTTTGGTACCACTGAATATTTAGCAGCTGCTTTACTTGATATGGAATGGCACTCGTTTGGCTCAGATAAAAAAATTACTGATGTTCAAAAGTTTGAAAGCGATGCGCTAAAAGCACACGGTATTGATTACTACCCTGTACCACCGCGTTATAAATCAAACTACTTTAGCCATACATTTGCCGGTGGTTACTCTGCGGGTTACTACGCATACCTTTGGACTGAAGTATTTGCAGCCGATGCCTTTGCACACATGGAAAACAACGGCGGCTTAACACGTAAAAATGGTGATAAGTTCCGTAAAGAAATCCTATCTAAAGGTAACAGCCGCGACTTAATGCAAAGCTACATTGAGTTTAGAGGTCAAAAACCAACTACCGACGCATTACTTAAGCGCCGTGGTTTAGTTGAGTAAATAACTT
>NZ_JACJDN010000823.1:0-1448 GCF_014163565.1 Pseudoalteromonas sp. SR45-5
AATTTGGCAACAACGTAATGGATGCCACACTTGCTTGGCACAAGCATATTACTGATGAAAGCGACTTAGCTGGCTTGCCAGAATCTGCTTTAGCGCTTGCAGCTGACACAGCAAAAAGTAAAGAGTTAGACGGTTGGGTATTTACCCTTGATTTCCCGTCGTATTTACCAATTATGACCTATGCAGATAACCGCGAACTCCGCAGAGAAACTTACACCGCGTTTTCTACGCGCGCATCAGATCAAGGCCCTAATGCTGGTGAATTTGATAACTCAGAGATTATGAGTGAGGAGCTTGCGCTTCGCCATGAACTTGCACAGTTACTAGGATTTAACAGCTACGCTGAAAAGTCACTGGCAACTAAAATGGCCGAAACACCAGCGCAAGTATTCTCGTTTTTAGAAGACCTTGCTGCTAAATCAAAACCACAAGCAGAACAAGAAGTGGCAGAGTTAAAAGCCTATGCTGATCAAAAACATGGTATTTCTGAATTACAGGCATGGGATTTTGGTTACTACAGCGAAAAACTTAAGCAAGAAAAATACGCTATTTCAGATGAAGTACTACGTCCTTACTTCCCTGCAAATAAAGTATTAAGTGGCTTATTCGAAACCGTTAACCGCTTATTTGGTATTAGCGTAAAAGAAGTTACTGATTTTGATACTTACCACAAAGATGTACGTTTTTTTGAAATTGTAGATAGCAGCAATACCTTACGTGGACGTTTTTATCTCGATTTATATGCACGCGACCGTAAACGCGGTGGTGCGTGGATGGACGACTGTATGGGTCGTAAAGTACGTGCTAACGGCGAACTACAAACTCCAGTGGCTTATTTAGTGTGTAATTTTAATAAAGCGGTTGGCGATAAACCTGCATTGTTTACTCATGACGAAGTGACTACCTTATTCCACGAGTTTGGTCATGGTATTCACCACATGCTTACACAAGTTGATGCTGCCCCTGTTGCGGGTA
This sequence comes from Pseudoalteromonas sp. SR45-5, assembly GCF_014163565.1. Taxonomy (NCBI): domain Bacteria; kingdom Pseudomonadati; phylum Pseudomonadota; class Gammaproteobacteria; order Alteromonadales; family Pseudoalteromonadaceae; genus Pseudoalteromonas; species Pseudoalteromonas sp. SR45-5. Next base: position 976 of record NZ_JACJDN010000823.1, read on the forward strand.
TTAATGGTGTAGCGTGGGATGCGGTAGAGCTTCCTAGTCAGTTTTTAGAAAACTGGTGTTATGAAGAAGAAGCATTGAGCTTTATTTCAGGTCATTATGAAACGGGCGAGGCGTTACCTAAAGAGCTACTTGATAAGCTACTAGCGGCTAAAAACTACAACTCAGGCATGCAAATGCTACGTCAAATTGAGTTCTCGTTATTCGACTTTAAAATCCACAATGATTATAAAGCGGGTGAAGAGTGTCAAATTCAAGCCGTACTAAACGATGTGCGTAGCCGTACCTCGGTCGTTAAGCCTCCTGAGTTTAACCGTTTTCAGCATGGCTTTAGCCACATTTTTGCAGGCGGTTACAGCGCTGGTTATTACTCGTATAAATGGGCTGAAGTACTCTCTGCTGATGCTTATTCTAAATTTGAAGAAGAAGGTATTTTTAACCCGCAAACCGGTCAAGCCTTCATGCAAAATATTTTA
>NZ_JACJDN010000824.1:0-1448 GCF_014163565.1 Pseudoalteromonas sp. SR45-5
TATCAGCCCCTTTTAAAATTAATTAAACTCATTTTTTGGAGTAGATAAGCTCAATATTAACGATTTTACTGCGATTTAACGTTATTTTATAGCGTTGATAAAGTATTTTATCTTCCTCAGTTAGCACAAGTACCATGTTTAATTGATAACGCCTTTCTACAGCCTGCTTAGAAATTTTATTACTGTCTAAATGATATAGCTTCCCTTCACCACGTTTTAAATAACGTGCAAATGGTGCAAGATTAAATTGTAGCGTGTGCTGTAGTGTATCGTAGCCGGGCAAAAATTCTTTCGCACTAACACGTGTCTCACTTGCAAAGTGTAACCACTGGGCAGCTTGTTTATTTTGTTGACGACGTTTTGAAAAAATAGATTTCACTTCTTTAGGTATTTTTTTAAAGCGCATGTATTCAAGCCAAATTAACTGACTCGCTACTTTGTCTTTGGTAATACTATTTTTAAAACTAAATCGCCACTTAGGTCGCCCTTGTACAATGGCTCGCCAAATCATACGTGTAATATCTTCTTTAAATATTTCACGTAGCCCGTATATAACACCTAAAATTAAAATAAGTGTCGCGGTGACTTCAGTAAACGTTGAGCGAGCATTGAGTATTACAACCATCACAAATGCCATGATAACGGCTGTAACAGTGCCTTTAACTAATCGCTTAAGGTAGCTGTTAAGAAACCGCGTTTGACGCTGTAATATTACGCCGTGCTCAATTAAGCGTTGTAACAAGCGCATTTTATTTGTTATTCGATTTGCGTCTTGCATGGTTGTTTCAGAGTTGTAGCTTTTCTCTGCTCGATACGTATTTTCGCTTTTACAAAACTGCAGTAAATCGTTACGCTCTTTTGCATAATCGCTACTACGTGGGCCTTCATCTAAAAGCTTTAAAAAAGATTGCTCAACATGCCAACTTAAATAGTTATCAGCATTGGTAAAAAATGGCAGTAGTTTTTCGTCATCTGGTGTGTAGCGACGCAGCTTTTTTAAAAGTCCTTCGCTTTGCTCATATACCTCGTTAGCACGTTTATAAAAATCTTCTGCCTCATCAATTTTTAACGCGTCTTTTATATCGGCATCAAGGGCTAAACGTACTTGGTAACAAAATAAATTAAGATTTTGCCGGTAATCTTGTTGCTCACCTTTGTTTTTACTAACAAAACGGCTTCGCACTAAAGGCAAGTGTATATTGTTAGCGTTATACGCTAGGTGTGATTTAAAGTGGTTATTAAAGTAAGATTCTTCGGTAAGTGTTTGCGGATTGATCCCCATTTCATTAGGGATAGAAAAATACAGATCTATGCGCTGTTCAGAACGAGGAGTTAGTTCTGGTTCAATGACAAAAGATAAGTTTTCATCTTGTTTTAACAATCAGTTCTCCTTCTAAAATATCGTTTTAGTGTACTTGTCTCCTTTATTTTGTTCAATAAAAAAGGCT
>NZ_JACJDN010000825.1:0-1445 GCF_014163565.1 Pseudoalteromonas sp. SR45-5
CAATAATTGTGTTTGTCGGCCATTTAAATACCAGACACCGCTTTTATCAAAAATAGCATCTTCCTCTAGCATTATTCTTATTTCTTTATTCCACTGCTTTATAAACACCGCATTGTTAAGCTCAATTGAGTAAGCCGTATTTAAATGTAGCGGATAGTCCCCATCTCCCAGTACACCTTGCTGAGAATCCCACATACCTAATGTAGTACCAGCAGCATGACCATGATAGCCAAGAGGATGAGTATAAATAGTGGGTTTTAATCCCTGAGCAATAGCGGCTTTTCGTGCTGCAGCTAAAACTTCATTACCGGTTTTTCCTACCGCAAATTGATTGGTAAATATATCTTGGAGTTTATTACCGCTTTTTAGTGCTTCAACTAAGTAACTAGGCGCACTCGTTTCGTTTTCTTTGAGCACATACGCATGCTGCTGCGTGTCGGTATTTAAGCGTAAATAAGTAATCCCAAAATCGACATGAAGTAAATCACCGGCTTGTATAACGTTATCATCGTAGCCATTAGTGAAGCTTTCTTCATGATTAAACGACTTCGTATCGGCGCGCTGAATAGCAACGCTTGGATGAAACCATGTTTGTAGTTTTAGCTCTTTTACACGCTCTCTAAACCACCATACCAAGTCATCGCTAGTTGTTTCACCCACCGTAATTGTTTTACCCGAAAACCCCTCTGCAATAATATGATGAGCAATAGCCACAATATGTTTATACATTTTAACTTCTTCAGGAATGCGTTGTTCTAACCACGCAACACCAAGCGGCTCTGCAGAAATTATTTTATTGTGATAAGTGGCGGGTAAGTTAGCCATTAAGGTTTTGTAATCGCCTAGCACAAGGCCATCGGCATGTGCCCAGTCGGTAGAAGTATTAAGCGCAATGTTGCGAGGTTTGTATTGCTCAATAAGTGTATTGAGTGCTTCCCACTGGCTTGGTTGTGTTTGTTTATCCCAGCCTTTTTTAAATACGTTACCTATTTTATAAGGCGCAATAGCGTAAGCATCAACACCACCTTGTTTATTAAGTGCAAATAGCAAAATAGTGGTGCGTCTGGCTGAAAGCCATGTTGCAGGCAGCATTGTTTTTAATATTGGGTCTTCATTGTATTCGCGGCTTATAAGAAGCCACATATCAGTGTTGTGCTGCTTCATTAACGAGGGCATTAAGCTATTGATTCTAAGCTCAGTTATTTTATCTATAAACGCTGCGCGCTCTTTCATTGATAGAATCGTTGGAGGTTCTGAGGCTTTAACTAAAGGGCTTACAAATAGTGTTGCGAGCAAACATGCGCTTATTAGTAATAATTTATTGTATTGCATAGTTGGGCTATTTTTAGGCTAATTTGTACTTAACATGCCAGAACCCACACTATAAAAAAATAATTTGAGACAAAGCGTACAAACAAAAAAGCCCAGCTAATTAAATTAGCTGG
>NZ_JACJDN010000826.1:0-1440 GCF_014163565.1 Pseudoalteromonas sp. SR45-5
ACGTGTGCTCTTCTCATATCAGGAGGGCAAAAAATAACTATATTGTATTTTTAGTCGGAATAAGATTTATCTGGTGAAATACTTTATTTAACACTAACAAAACAGGCACGCCAATGACCACACACACACACACACAAACACCTCTTGTCTCCAAGGAGATGGTGGTTCCCTTTATTTTACTTGTTCTGTGCTTTGCTGCATGGGGAGCTGCGGCAAACATGACTGATCCGCTAGTAAAAGTGTTTAGTAAAATTTTTACTATGTCGTCAGTGCAGTCTGCATTGGTACAATTTAGCTACTATGGAGCTTACTTTTGCCTAGCTATTCCGGCGGCATATATCAATAAACGCTTTTCGTATAAAACAGGTGTGTTAACCGGTTTAGGGATGGCTGCAATCGGAGCATTTTTGTTTTATCCCGCCAGCCAAGCAATGACTTATGGTTTTTTTTTAGTGGCTTTGTTTGTGTTAGCTGGAGGCTTATCTATTTTAGAGACATCAGCAAACCCTTATGTAATGGGAATGGGCACCCAACAAGGTGCAACTCGCAGGTTGAATTTGGCGCAATCATTTAACCCTGTCGGTACTAACATTGGTGTTTTTTTAGCCGCTACCCTTATTTTACCAAAGCTCAATACCGCAACCTCTGGTGAGCGCACAAATATGAATAGTGAGCAATTAACTAGCATTATAAGCGCAGAACTTGATGCAGTTATGGTGCCTTATGTTGGTATGGCTTGTGTGTTGGTTTTTATTTGGTTGGCAATTGCGTTTACTAAAACACCTAATTTTTGTAAGCAAAAAAAAGTCTCTAAGCATGTAGAATTTAGTGCAACGTTTAAGCGCTTGTTTAAAAATACCCATTACCGCTTTGGTGTTATCGCCCAGTTTTTTAATGTTGCGGCGCAAACTTGTGTATGGACATTTACCATCCAGTACGTAATGGAGGCACTCGATACAAATGAAGTTACTGGGGGAAGTATTTTACAATACAGTATGATCACCTTTTTAGTTTCTCGATTTGTAATGACCTGGCTTATGGGATTTATTCGTCCTGCCAAACTGTTAATGGCAACCTCTATTATTGCAATGCTGCTGTGTTTTTATATGGTGAAAATGCCAAATATAAGTGGCGTATGGGCGCTGGTAAGTATATCGGCTTGCTTGTCGTTAATGTTTCCAACTATTTACGCGATTTCACTACATGGGTTAGGCGATGATGCAAAACTAGGTGCTGCTGGTTTAGTAATGGCTATTTTAGGTGGAGCGATAGTTCCTGTATTCCAAGCTGTGTTTATTGATACATACAGTGTCGCGTTTTCTTATGTTGTGCCTGCGGGGTGTTTTATTATTGTTGCAGCTTATGCTGCATTTGATTTAAAAACAAAAGTCAGAGTATTCAATAATGTAGCGCCTTGCTAAATGGATTGAAAACCGAGCC
>NZ_JACJDN010000827.1:0-1436 GCF_014163565.1 Pseudoalteromonas sp. SR45-5
GCTCTTTGTTTATGGCAAAAGTAAGTATAAACCTCATGCTCAAAGTCATCATTTATAGCGCGCCCAATTTGGTACAGTGCTGAAGTAAAGTTACTGTCTACTCTAAAATGATCTTTAACTACGTAATCTTTACTTAAGTACCAGTAGAGCTCAATCCCCTCGTTTTTAGCATATTGATTAAGTACATCTTTAAGAGTTGTGCCATTTTCAAAGCGCCTAGGTTCAACTTCTCCAGTCCAATTTGTAGGCATTGGATCTACTGTTCGCGCACGTTCAGCCAATACTCTATCCAAGGTTTGTTCTGGTGTTTTAAGTTTTAAAACAAATTGATCTCGTTCTTTATTACTTTTTACTTGGTTACGAATGGAGGAGTAAAAGCGTGATAATCCTTCGGCGGCTGCATTTTTAGATTTTTTAATATCAAATACAGAACCATCACCCACTAAGAAGTATACGGCGAGTGCTATTAGCACGGCTGCAAATGATAAATGTCTAATCCAAAACCACATGATTATTACCCACCTTATTTGTTCCTATTATTGTTATACCATTACTTTTTGTAAAAAGAAGGGGTATTTTTATCCGGTCGAGTTTTAAAGCGACGGTGTAGCCACATGTATTGCTCTGGTGCTGCATTAACAGATTGTTCCATGCGTTGATTTACACGTGTTACATCAGCCTTATCATCACCACTTGGGAAGTTTTCAAGCTCAGGTACTACCTCTAAATGATACTTTCCATTTTCGTCACGACGCGAGATTAAGCTCATAGTTTCGCAGTTTTTACTGCCAGCAAACATAAGAGTACCTGTTGTCGTTGCTGTGTCAGGGACGGCGTAAAATGGCACAAACTCACAGCGGTTACGGCCGTAATCTTGGTCAGGTAAGTAATAGCATACTTTTTTGTTTTTTAATGATTTTAGTAAACCTTTTACATCTTTTCGGCCAATTAGGTATTCGTTAGAACGAAGGCGGCCATTAGTTGTAAAGTATTCCATTAGAGCGTTGTTGTGAGGGCGGTAAAAGCCTAAACCTTGGCATTTTAATCCCATTACACGACTCGCCATTTCAAGATGCAGAATATGAGGTACAAGTAATAAAACACCTTTACCAGATGCCTGTACGCGCTCAAAGTGTTCCAAACCTTTGATTGAGCCATATACACTTTTTACTCGCCACTGCGGCCACCACCAAGCCATGCCGGTTTCAACCATTGCAATGCCGGTGTTTTCCATATTTTTGAGTACAAGGTCTTTTTGATCTGCTTCGCTCATATCAGGAAAACACAGCTTAATATTTACTTCTGCAATATGGCGACGGCGCTTCATAAATTTATGGACTAAGCGGCCAAGTTGCTTACCCATTGCCAGCTGTAGCTTTTGTGGTAGCCAAGAAATTAAGTATAAAAATAAAACGCCAACCCACGTTAGCCAGTAT
>NZ_JACJDN010000828.1:0-1432 GCF_014163565.1 Pseudoalteromonas sp. SR45-5
TGCTTTTTTAGTTGGCTTATTCTTTTATGACTACTCTTTTGGAAGTAGTACTGTGTCGATAACATGAATTACGCCGTTGCTTGCTTTTACATCAGCTTTTACAACTTTAGCGTCATTTATCATTACGCCCATGCTGTCGGCTTTAACCATAACTGATTGGCCTTGTAGTGTTTTCGCACTATCTACCTTCATTACATCGGCTGCCATCACTTTTCCAGACACTACGTGATAAGTTAATACCGCCGTTAGCTTATCTTTGTTTTCAGGCTTGAGTAACATTTCTACAGTGCCTTCAGGTAATTTAGAAAATGCAGCATCTGTTGGTGCAAAAATAGTAAAGGGTCCTTTACCTTGCAGTGTTTCAACTAAACCTGCGGCTTTAACAGCAGCAACAAGAGTAGTGAACGAACCATTTTCAACGGCTACTTCAACAACGTCTTTTTTCATACCATGATGATCAGCATAAGCCATTGTAGTAAATCCAAGGCTTGCAGTTGTAAACAATAATGCAGTAGTAATTTTCTTAAACATTTTATTTTTCCTTTAAGTTAATACCCGTTGGTTTCGTTAAATGTTACGACGCTCTAAATTTAATCGATCAATTAAAATTAGTAGTCAACATGTTTTGTTACATCATTGATTGAACTGCAGCTAAATAGCAAAGTCATATAAACAGTTACTTAATTAAAGACTTGTTCAATTGAAGGGAATAGGCATGAAATTAGTTTATAAGTTTTGGAAAAACAACCGCTCTCTTATCGTATTTATTGCACTGATGAGCGTATTTAGAAGCGCTGTAGCCGATTGGTACGAAGTGCCAACAGGCTCAATGAAACCAACAATTCAAGAAGGTGACAGAATACTTACCGATAAAATGGCCTACGATATTCGTGTCCCATTTACGCATATAAAACTACTTAAACTAGCGGACCCACAAACCGGTGATATTATTGTTTTTGACTCACAAACTGCCGATAACCGTTTAATTAAACGTGTAATTGGTGTGCCAGGAGACACCGTTGCGCTTGAAAATAATGAGCTCATTATTAATGGTAAAAGACTTAATTATGCAGATCAGCAAAGCAACATAGACTCGCTTGATAAAATCGAAGATTTAAACGGATTAGCGCATTCGATAAGAGTGGCAAATATTCCTTCACGTTTATCGGGCTTTGACGCAATTACAATTCCTGATGATTATTATTTAGCAATGGGCGATAACCGCGACAATAGCGCTGACTCGCGTGTAATAGGTTTAATTCCGCGTAATGAGTTATTAGGAAAAGCAGAGCGCGTTATAGTCTCACTTGATTACGATAACTATTACCTACCAAGAAAAGACCGCGTATTGAAAAAGCTCAATTAAAAAAGATGATTAATTTTATAGTTAAAATATAACTGCCTATTTAGGCAGTTTACTTATATATTTTTT
>NZ_JACJDN010000829.1:0-1429 GCF_014163565.1 Pseudoalteromonas sp. SR45-5
TGTGCCGGCATCGAGTATTGGCAGCATTAAAAATAGTATCCAGCAAATAAAGCCTGCTACCAAACCCGCATACACCCCATAAGCATGACCTTTTCGCCAATATAAACCACCCACAATAGAGGGTAGCAATTGGGTAACAAGTGAAAATGCGACCAAGCCCATACTGGCCAGTGCGCTACTATGGCCAAACCATTGCTGATAGAAATAGGCCAAAATTAATATGCCTGCAATAGCAAAGCGCCTTACAAGTAATATACGAGACTTATAACTGCTGGTAATTAAGTTACGTTTAAACTTTCTACGCAGCATTAACGGCAATACCACATCGTTTGAAATCATCGTGCTTAATGTAAGCGTTGCTACCACTATCATTGCGGTGGCGGCAGATAGTCCACCTATAAATACAAAAGTGGTTAAGAATGCATTGTCGTTAATTAGCGGTAGGGCAAGTACAAAGCTGTCGGGTGAATAACCGCTGCCAATTTCAGGATGAATGGCCGCAGTCGCAATAGGTAAAATCATTGCGGCTGTTAGTAGTAAATACAGCGGAAAAGCCCAGCGAGCGGTAAGTAAGTGGCGTTTGTTTTGGTTGTCGACCACGGTTACATGAAACTGGCGAGGCAAACATATAATAGCCGCTGCAGCCATTAAAGACTGGCCAATAAAGTTAAAGCTAAAAAAGTTAAAATCGCTCCAGTGACCCCAAATAGACTCAGTTACTTTGTTCGTGGTGGCTTCGGGTAAATTAAAAAGTGTAAATACTGCAAGCCCCGCAACGGCAATAAGAGCAATAAGTTTGATCATAGATTCAAATGCAACAGCAAGCATTAAGCCAGAGCGATATTCAGTTACATCAACTTTGCGAGTACCAAAAAATATAGCAAATAAAGCCATAATTAGTGTGGCAGAAAGCGCGAGCATATCGCCGGATATTTTATTACTGTTTTGCAAAAGTAAAAAGCTTGTACTAAGCGCTTTTAATTGCAGTGCAATGTAGGGAATGGTTGCCAGTAATGCGATTACAGTAACCATTATTGCTGTAGTTTGACGTTTGCCGTAACGAGCTGAAATAAAGTCAGCAATAGTCGTTATATTTTGTTTTTTACTTACCAGTACCAGCTTACGTAAAAATCCTTGGCCGAATAAAAACAGCAACGCAGGGCCTAATAATATTGGCAAGTAACTCCAACTGCTGGTGGCGGCTGTTCCTACCGAACCGTAATAAGTCCAAGAGGTACAGTAAATCCCGAGTGAGAGTGAATACACAAATGGGTGATGGCTAATACGCTTTGCTAAAGGGGTTGTTTTATCGCCCCAATTGGCAAGCCAAAACAGCACACCTATATAACTTAAAGCAACAATAATGAGTACGGCAGTCATGTTGTTATTAAACCTTATTATTTTAAATAGTCCCTCATCCCTATGAGGG
>NZ_JACJDN010000082.1:0-9687 GCF_014163565.1 Pseudoalteromonas sp. SR45-5
ATCGTCGCCACGCAGTGCTTTCATTTGTGTTTTTTGCGCTTCAAAAATAGCCTTTAGCTTAGTTTGCTGCTCATCTGTTAGGTTTAATTTTTCAACGCCGCGCTCAGAAAGTAAAAAACGAGCTTGAGAATGGCCTTGCTTATGTCCGTCGCCTTTAGCTAACACGCTACCAGCACCAAGCGTTGCTGTTGCTAAGCCACAGATAAGTACTAATTTTGAAAGTGTGTTTAATTTAGTCATAATCATTACCTTAATATTGGGTTGGTTGTGGCTGCTAAGCCAGTGAGTTAACTATACCTAACTCAACGCAAAGTAACGCAAAGCAGTGTAAAGGTTGTGTAAAGATTCACCTTTGCACTATTTAGCGGGTAAAATAACGCTATAAACAACTCTAAGGGTTTGTAAATGAAACTATTAATGATTGATGACGACACTGGCCTTTGTGAGCTATTAAGTGAATATTTAACTGCCCAAGGCTTTGAAATACAAAGCGTACACGACGGTGAACAAGGCCTTAAACTAGCACAAGCAAATGACTACGCCCTTATATTGCTAGATGTAATGTTACCAACGCTTGATGGTTTTGAAGTACTTAAACAACTTAGGCAAACAAAACTCACACCGGTAATAATGCTTACAGCAAAAGGTGAAGACTTTGACCGTATTTTTGGTCTAGAGCTAGGCGCTGACGATTACATTCCAAAGCCTTTTAATCATCGTGAATTACTAGCCCGCGTAAAAGCGATAACTCGCCGTATAGAGCACATTAATAGTTTAAATATAGCTACAACGAGTAAGTTACTCGTTAATGGCATTACTGTTAACCTTGCAGCTCGAGAAGCCTCAATAGACGGCTCTACACTAACGCTTACTGGTACAGAGTACGAAATACTCACGCTATTGTGTAAAAATGCAGGTGAAGTGGTTAGTAAAGAGCAAATTAGTGAAGAAGTACTAGGTAGGCGTTTAGCTTCTTTTGATCGCTCTATCGATATGCATGTAAGTAATATCCGCAAAAAAATAGCAGAGCATATTCCAGGTGAGCGAATTAAAACAATGAGAGGTACGGGTTATGTCTTTATCCAAGGCGAATAAAAGCACTTACTTTGCTTGGTTAAAACACCCTGGGCACTACCTGTTTTTTAAAATATTTATTTGGTTTTGGTTAACTATAATCGGCACCGTTGCAGCGCTTATATTTTTAAGTAACATTACCGCTATTAACGCGGTAACTAACGAGCCGCTTTATGGCCCTATGAAAAAAAACTTAATATATACCGCCAAAAGTATTGAGCGCACTGCTATTAAACATAAGCGCAGCCTAAGCGATGTATTAGTACACCCTCGCCTATCAAAGCGTAAACTTTTATACTTAAGCGCAGCTCAAAGCGAAGACTCCCTTAGTAGTAAAGAGGTGCCAGAGAGCATCGACTTAAGTTTATTAAACTTTACTCAAAATATGTCACCACAAATTATTTTTACTGAAAAATATCAAGCCTTCGGCCCTGTTAACATAAACGTGCCTGAAGGGAGTTTTTATCTTTATGAAATAGATATTAACCATCAACCGCCGCTATTAATGCGCTTTAAGCTTATGCCTAATTGGATGAAAATAGTCATCGCAATTGTTGCCTCTCTTATTTTAAGCTTTGTATTTAGCCGTAACTTAATAGCCCCTATAAATAGTCTTAAAAAAGCAGCTATTAAACTATCAGCGGGCAACCTAAGCGCAAGAGCCGACATTTCTGTAAACCGAAAAGATGAGCTGGGAATACTTGGGCGAGACTTTAACAGCATGGCCAATCAGCTAGAGCTTTTAATTAGTTCACAAAAACGCTTATTAGCCGACATATCACATGAGTTACGCTCGCCCCTTACGCGTTTAAAAATGGCTACCGGTCTTGCGCAAATGCAAGCTAACGACGCTAGCCAATCGTATTTATTACGCATAGAAAAAGAAGCAAACCAACTTGATAAGATGATTGCCGACGTGCTGCAAGTTTCTCGCTTAGAAGCAAAAAGCCAAGCGCTTTCACTGCAAAAACAATCATTACAAATAATTGTAGATCACGTTATTAACGATGCGCAGTTTGAAGCAAAACAAAATAATAAGCAGCTAAATATAGTGGGCACTGTAGACGTAAATATTAATTGCGACGAAGGCCTTATTGCCAGCGCACTTGAAAACCTATTACGCAACGCTATTAAATACGCAAATAAGACTATTAGCATTGCCCTAAAGCATACAGATGCCATTTATATAGAAATATGTGATGATGGCTCTGGTGTGCCCGATGACCAACTGGGCAAGCTTTGTGAGCCCTTTTTTAGGCAATCAGATGCGCGGGATCGCGTAAGTGGTGGTACGGGTTTAGGGCTGGCGATTGCTAAAAATGCTATTACTGCGCATGGTGGCAGTTTAGTATTATCAAATAAAGAACTAGGTGGCTTGTGTGCTAATATAACCTTGCCATTAATAAAAGAGTAAAGCATGTTTTATAGTTCAGAAGCCCAGCTTGAGAGCAATCAAGAGGCCATTAATGTTTTTTATACTTCAAATTTAATTAAAAGCTACTTAGATACGCCATCAGGAAAGCTATTTTACGCATACGCAATCCCTAAAAACGCGACAACCGCAATAGTAGTAAGTACAGGGCGTATTGAAGGCCTAGAAAAATATAAAGAACTACTCTGGGAGCTGTATTGTAATAATTTTGCTGTGTTTATTATGGATCATCAAGGTCAGGGCCGCTCTTACAGGCACCTTAAAAATAAACATAAAGGCTTTGTAAAACATTATAATAACTACAGCAGTGACCTAAATAACTTTGATCAGCAAATAGTTTCAAAACATTGGCAAGGTAAAAAAGTCATGCTGGCTCATTCAATGGGTGGCGCCATTGCTATTGATTATTTAGCAAAATTTGAAAATAGCTATAAAGGCGTGTTTTTGTCTGCTCCTATGTTTGATATTTTTACAAAAGACGTACCAAAAATACCAACGAAGTTTATTGTTAAATTAGCCACTTTACTTGGTTTACACTCTTGCTATGCATTTGGACAAGGCAACTACAACCCGATCCCATTTACCGAAAACGTACTTACTAACAGCGAGAAGCGTTACACCTACTTTAGGCAAACCTATAAATTAGAACCTAACATACAATTAGGTGGCGTTACGTTTGGCTGGCTAGCAGCTACGATATCGTTTTTAAAGTCTGTTGATAACCTAAACGTACCAATCCCTTTGTTTATAGCAAGTGCAGCTAGCGATACAGTGGTAAACAACGAAGCACAGTACAGTCTTGCAAAAAGGCATGCTCATGCAACGATTGAGAGTTTTGAAGGCGCTAAACACGAGCTACTTTTTGAACGTGACGAAATTCGAAAGCCGCTATTAACTAACTTTTATCAATTTTGTGATTCGGTGACGGCTTAACAAGTACTGACAAAGGGTCGAGGTGGATCAGTATATCTACCTCCGACTCAAAACGTTCTTTGAGCATTGCCTCTACTTCATCAGCCACATTGTGCGCGCGAATCAAACTCAAATGATCATCAAGCTCTAAGTGCATTTGAATAAACTTAACTTTACCGCCTTGGCGAGTACGAATGTCATGCACGCCATGCACATCAGCATGGGCTCTGGCTATGTCAAATATGCTTTGTTTTTCGTCATCCGGGAGCTCTTTATCCATTAAGTGATCGGCACTATCGCGAGCTATATCCCAACTGTTATAAAGTAAGTAACCCGCTACACCTATTGCAAAAATAGGATCTGCATACAACACGCCATAATAAGCTAACAAAATAGCTAACAGCACAGCAGCGTTTAATATTAAATCGCCTTTGTAATGTACTGAGTCGGCTTTTATAGCAATTGAATCGGTATACTTAACCACTTTATTTTGTACAAATACAATGACGAGCGTACACGCAATAGCAAAAATACTTACCCACACACCTAATAAAGAATGGCTTAACTGTATAGGGTTAAATAATCGCTCAATACCATGAAAAGCAAGTAGGCAACCTGAGCCTGCAATAAATGCGGCTTGGCCTAGTCCTGCAAGTGCTTCAGCTTTTCCGTGTCCAAATCTATGATCATCATCCGCTGGGCGCAGTGCGTAACCCAACACTAAAAAGCTCATTGCGGTGGCAGTAATATCCATTAACGAATCAGTTAACGAGCCAAGCATTGAAGCTGAGCCAGAAGCCAGCCAGGCCCATGTTTTTGCACCAATCATTAAGCTAACCATGACCATGGTAACAATGCTGGAAGTTTTAACCCAAAATTCGTAGCTACGGTTATGCACGCGTGTATCCATTAATCACTGTATTGAATGTGTTGAGTATATCATTTTTTTAAAAGGTTTCGTGTATACTGCCCTTCGTCAAACTACAGATTATTTTATAAGGCTCATTATGCTGGATATTGTTTTATACCAACCTGAAATACCGCCTAACACAGGTAATATTATTCGCCTATGTGCCAATACTGGCTATGCATTACATTTAATTGAGCCATTAGGTTTTGAATGGGACGATAAACGCGTGAAACGTGCGGGCCTTGATTACCATGAATTTAGCCATGTTCAACGCCATGCCTCATTTGAGGACTACCTTGAAAAATGCAAACCTAAAAAAGTGTATGCCTGTACAACTAAAGGCAGTCAATTTCATCATGAAGCAAGTTACGAAGCTGGCGACTGTTTAGTGTTTGGTCCTGAAACACGCGGCCTGCCTGATGAAATGATTCAAGCATTACCAAACGATCAGCGTGTACGTATTCCTATGCAAGCAAATAGTCGTAGTATGAACCTGTCAAATGCAGTCGCCGTGTTTGTTTACGAGTCGTGGCGTCAGTTGGGCTTCCCTAACGCCCAGTAAATATAATCCGTTAGGCAATAAAAAACCGACATAGTGTCGGTTTTTTAGTTAAGGCCTAGCTCAAGCGCTTATTCAGCGCGTTGTTCTCGTCCTAAAAGAGCCATAGCGGCTTCTTTCATGTCTTTATTTTCATAAAGTACTTTATAAATTTGCTCAGTGATTGGCATTTCTACGCCAGCACGCTGCGCTAGTAAGTACACTTCTTTAGTGTTTCTAAAGCCTTCAACTACTTGGCCAATAGACTCAATAGCAGCATCAACGCTCTCGCCTTTACCTAACGCCAAACCAAATCGACGATTACGTGATTGGTTATCTGTACAGGTTAGTATTAAATCACCAAGGCCTGCCATTCCCATAAAGGTTTCTGGCTTAGCACCCAAAGCACAGCCTAAACGAGTGAGCTCTGCAAGGCCTCGGGTAATGAGCGCGGTACGCGCATTAGCACCAAAACCTACACCGTCCGAAATACCGGCGCCAATTGCAATTACATTTTTAACCGCACCACCGAGCTGTATACCAATAAAGTCATCATTGTTATACACACGGAATGAGCGACCACAATGAAGTAAATCAGCCAGTTGCTGCGCAAATTCAGGTGACGTAGAAGACACTGAAATAGCTGTAGGTGACCCCATCGCCATTTCTTTTGCAAACGTAGGACCCGAAAGTACCGCAAGTGGTATGTCATCACCCAATTCTTGCAAAGCAACTTCTTGTAACAAACGTCCAGTATTAGGCTCAAGCCCTTTAGTTGCCCACGCTACTTTAGCACCCTCTTGCAATGCAGGTTTTATCTGCGCAAGCGTGTCGCCAAAAGCATGGCTTGGCACAACAACAAGTACAATAGCACTGCTAGCAACGGCATGTTGTAGGTTAGCTTCAAGAGTAAGAGTATCTGGGAAAGGAGCATCAGGTAAGTAACGTTGATTTTTCCGCTCAGCTGCAAGCGTGGCAACGTCGTCGCTATTTCTTCCCCAAAGTGTCAACTGGTGACCATTTCGGGCTAAACAAATAGCAAGGGCGGTGCCGTAAGACCCCGCCCCTAATACAGTAACAGCTGTAGTTGCTGTACTCATAAGTTATGCGTCTGCTGAAGCCTGGTCAGCTTGCGCAGTACGTTGTTGCATGTATTGTGCAAATAACGCATCAAAATTAACTGGCGCAAGGTTAAGCTGTGGGAAAGTACCACGGTTAACAAGATTTGAAACAGCTTCACGTGCATATGGGAATAACACGTTAGGACAAAATGCACCTAGCATGTGCGCAAGTTGCACTTCTTCAACTTCAGCAATAGTAAAAATACCTGCTTGTTGAATTTCACATAAGAACGCAGTTTCTTCACCAATAGATGCAGTTACAGTTAGCGCTAAAACAACTTCAAATACACCTTCGTCCAACTTGTTTGAGCGTGTATCTAGGTCTAGCTTAACTTCTGGTGTCCATTCTTTTTGAAAGATGGCCGGAGAGTTTGGCGTTTCAAACGATACATCTTTAGTGTAAATGCGTTGAATAGTAAATTGTGCGCCAGCTTCAGCAGCTGCTACGTTTTGATTTTCTTCGTTCATTGTTATTCCTAACTTGTTCGTTATTATAATTAAATTAAGCGTTTAGCTTAGCGTCAAGTTTACCTTGCGCTTCAATAGCCATC
The DNA here is from genome assembly GCF_014163565.1 of Pseudoalteromonas sp. SR45-5. Taxonomy (NCBI): domain Bacteria; kingdom Pseudomonadati; phylum Pseudomonadota; class Gammaproteobacteria; order Alteromonadales; family Pseudoalteromonadaceae; genus Pseudoalteromonas; species Pseudoalteromonas sp. SR45-5. The sequence goes on from NZ_JACJDN010000082.1 coordinate 6,539, forward strand.
ATGTCGTCGCAGCCACCGATATGTTCATCATTAATAAAAATTTGCGGTACTGTGCTTGCACCACCTGCTTTGGCAATCATTTCATCGCGTAGCTCAGGCTGCACACCAATATCATAATTTGTGTATTCAACGCCTTTGCTGTTTAAAAGCGAAAGAGCACGCTGACAAAATGGACAATACGCCTTGGTGTATAAAACAACATTACTCATAATAAATCCTCTATCGGCCTAGCTAAACTGATTAGCGACCTGTTGTAGTTGGTAAGCTGGCAGATTGCCACGCACCCATGCCACCTGCTAATAAGTAAACTCGTTCAAAACCAGCTTTACTCATAGCGGCTGCAGTACCTTGGGCAGTCATACCTGTAGTACATACAACTATAATGGGTTTAGTCTTGTACTTTTCAAGGCTTGAAAAGTCAGATTTTTTCGCATTCTCTGGGCTTAAGTGCTCAGCACCAGAAATACGCCCTGCATTAAACTCTTTTTGCGCACGTATATCGATTACTTGACCGTCATCACGGTTAATAAGTAACGTAAGCTGCTGGGGATTTATTTGACGAACAGCTGAAAGCTTACTTTTTATCCAGCCACTAACAATAAGGAAAACAATACCAACCCAAGCAAGGCTTAAAATGGGATGATTTGTAATAAATTCAATATATTGTTCCATTCTACTTCCACTATGAAATTATGTTTTAAAACGTGATGTTTTAAGGATTTTGTACTTTAGCCACGCAAGTATACCCAAACCAACCTAAAATGCGAGTTTAGGAGCACTTAGAGGCGTTTAAAAAACGATAAAGCCCCCCATATATATTTAACAAGAACTCTGGATAATAAATCTATCTCAAGCAGAGTTCAGGTTAGTCAATGAGGTATAAGTGAAAAAATTTAATATCTTGTTTTCAATGCTGATCCTAGCTTAAAAACACGGTATGCTAAAACCACGCTAATAAACCTTTTTAGGTGCACAGTATCCATCAACAGATACTAATTTTCAGGAGCTATTATGACAGAGCATAAAAAACCACTGGTATTAATGATTTTAGACGGTTGGGGACACCGCGAAGATACGCAAAGTAATGCTATTCTTGCAGCTAACACACCTGTATTAGACAACTTATGGGCCACCCGCCCACACACATTAATATCGGCTTCGGGTTTAGATGTTGGTCTTCCTGATGGTCAAATGGGTAACTCAGAAGTTGGCCATGTAAACTTAGGTGCAGGGCGCATTGTGTATCAAGATTTTACCCGTATCACCAAAGCAATTAACGATGGCGAGTTTGATTCAACCCCAGCCTTAGTTGAAAACATAGACAAAGCAGTAAGTGCTGGTAAAGCGGTTCACATAATGGGTCTTTTAAGCCCAGGTGGTGTGCATAGCCATGAAGATCATATAGTTGCAAGTATTGAGCTGGCGGCAAAACGTGGTGCTAAAGAAGTCTATTTCCATGCATTTTTAGACGGCCGTGACACACCTCCACGTAGCGCAAAAGCATCAATTGAACGAATTGAAGCGTTATTTAGTAAACTTAAGTGCGGACGTTTAGCATCACTTATTGGCCGTTACTACGCAATGGACAGAGACAACCGTTGGAACCGTGTAGAAAAAGCTTACAACGTAATGACGCTCGCCGAAGGCGACTTTAATTTTGATAATGGTGTTGAAGCACTTAATGCAGCGTACGAGCGCGACGAAAACGACGAGTTTGTAGCAGCTACGACCATTACGCCGACAGGTGCCACTCCGGCTTCAATAAACGATGGTGACACCGTTATTTTTGCTAACTTTAGAGCAGATAGAGCCCGCGAAATTACCCGCGCTTTTGTTGAGCCTGAATTTGATGGTTTTACTAAAAAAAGAACGCCAGAGCTTAGCGCATTTGTAATGATGACAGAGTATGCAGCCGATATAGACGCACCTGTTGCATTTGGACCTACACCACTAATAAACGTACTCGGTGAATGGTTTGAAAAAAATAATAAAACACAGCTTCGTATTTCAGAAACCGAAAAATACGCACACGTTACATTTTTCTTTAGTGGCGGACGTGAAAGCGAATTTAAAGGTGAAACACGCGAGCTAATTCCTTCGCCGCAAGTAGCAACCTACGACCTACAACCTGAAATGAACTCAGAAATGCTAACCGACAAACTGGTAGAAGCAATTAAAAGCGGTAAATACGATGCTATTATTTGTAACTACCCTAATGGCGATATGGTTGGTCACTCAGGTGTATTTGAAGCCGCTGTTAAAGCTTGTGAAGCTGTAGATAGCTGTATCGGACGTGTTGTTGATGCGCTAGAAGAGTTTGGTGGTGAAGCACTAATTACAGCCGATCATGGTAATGCTGAGCAAATGGCTGATCTCAAAACAGGCCAAGCACATACTGCCCACACTAGCGAACCTGTGCATTTTATTTATGTTGGTCGCGATGCAGAGCCAATGCAAGGTAAAGCCTTGAGTGATGTAGCCCCAACAATGCTTCACTTAATGGGTATGGAGCAACCAAAAGAAATGACTGGTACGCCTATCATGATGTTGAAATAACACATGAATAGACGTATTAACCGGTTAATTAAGTGCGGTTTGATACTAACTTCATTAGTGACTGCATCTGCAGTTGCTAATGAAGATCGTACTAAAAAAGACTTATCAGAGGTTCAAAATGCACTTGAGCAAAGCCAAGCTGAATATAACGCCCAAAGAAAAAAAATAGCGTCGCTACAAAAAAATCTAAAAAGCCATGAACTCGATATAGCTAAAAATGCTAAAGCACTTAACATGGCAGAGCAATCCGTAAAAGAGACTAAAACACAGCAAAAAGAGTTACAAAGTAAAGCCGATGAGCTTGATAAAAAACACACTCAGTTTCAGAAAATTTTAGCCGCGCAACTCAAAAGTGCCTATATGGCCGGTGGCGACGACTACTCTAAAATGCTGTTGAATCAAGAAGACACAGCCAAGTTTGAGCGCACACTTAGCTATTACAATTACTTAAATAAAGCCCGTATTGAACAAATCGAAGATCTAAAAGATCTTCAACAGCAAATAGTACAAAACCAAGAAGAGCTCGTTAAAACGCAAGAAAAACTAGAGCTTTTATTTGATGAACAAAAAAGGCGCCAAACTGCATTACTTAA
>NZ_JACJDN010000830.1:0-1428 GCF_014163565.1 Pseudoalteromonas sp. SR45-5
GTGAAGCTGAAAAAATTTATGCATCAGCTAAGCATCCTAAAAGCTTTATTAGCCTAGATAACGCCGATCACCTTTTAACAAATAAAAACGATGCCGACTACGCAGCACAAATAATTGCAACGTGGGCAAACCGTTATGTTAAGTACGACAAAACTAAATACACGGCAAGTTTAACGGGTGGTAATGTACTTGTTGAAGAAAAAGACCATGTATTTACTCAGCACGTAAGTACAAAAGATCATACTTGGCTTGCAGATGAGCCAATAAAAGTAGGCGGTAAAAACTTAGGTCCCGATCCGTATCATCACTTATTAGCGGGGCTTGGTGCCTGTACGGCAATGACATTGCGCATGTACGCCACACGTAAAAAATTACCACTGGAGCATGTTAAAGTAGAGCTTGATCACACTCGCGATTACAACAAAGATTGCGACGATTGTGAGCAAACAGGTAACCTTGAAGCCATTACCCGTAAAATCACCTTACGTGGCGACTTAACAGAGCCTGAGCGTCAGCGTTTACTCGAAATAGCCGACAAATGCCCAGTGCATAAAACACTACACAATAACCCAGTTATTGTAAGTGAACTGGTAGAATAACTGCCGTGAAATTAATATAGCGCAGGTAACACTGCGCTGTGATTTAACTTTTATATACCTAACTTTTACTATCTAAAAATCCCTCTACTTCTTTACTCATTCTATCCACCAGCCATTTTGGCCCGCCATCGTACATATCGTTATGACGCGATTTTTCTATCATTATTTGCGTAACAGGAAACTTATTCAGCTCTGAATCGTTTAACAGCACATTCGCATCAGCTGGGTAATCACTACCGCGTACAGTAAGTACGTGAATGTTTTTATTGCGCGGGATCAACATGCGGCGATGATCGAGCGTAATAATAGTGCTAACTTCGTTTGGATAAATAGAGCCATATAATGCGGAAATATCCCCGCCGTTTGAGTGCCCAAATAAGGTGAGTTTTGTAAAGTCGTACGCTGGGTATTTACTCGATAGCTCATTAACTAAAAACTTAAGCGTTACTACGCCACGATGCCAGTTTTCCATGCGAGTTGTTAAGTAAGGCTGCTCACGGTTTAAGTAAGGGTCACTTTTTAGCTCATGTGCAACGGCTATTGTTAAATATCCACGCTGATTAAACGCATTACTGGCAAACGTATACCCGTTATGGCTAATCCCGTAACCTGCGTTAATAAACGCTACAGGGCATTTTACTTGCGCTGTACACTTAGCATTGTTACTTGGCAATGTAATATTGATAGGAATAGTGCGATTGCGGCTTTCATCAGTCATAACGCCATCGTTTGCATAGCTTGTCGCGCTTATTGCTGATGTGCTTATATCTGATGCACTTAGAGCTAGTGCGCTTAACATAAAAAGCTTTTTAAGTGTTTTTTGCATATT
>NZ_JACJDN010000831.1:0-1426 GCF_014163565.1 Pseudoalteromonas sp. SR45-5
CATTAATCCTACTGATGGTACGCCTACATTTTTCAAAAAATCCATTAGTAATAATACTTCTTGATACGACACCTTACCCGAGCCTTTAATCATTACCGGCACGTCAGGGTTTTTCATTAGCTGTAATTTTATAACCGCAGCCACATCAAGTGCTTCCATAGGCTCTTCTGGATCAGTACCTACACTCACGTAATATTTACCTTGTGCATCTATTGAGGCAATAATAGGCGGAGTATCTTTAGTATCAACTAAATCAGACTCTTCCATTTTAGGTAAATCAACTTTTACACCATGCGTAATAAGCGGTGCTGTAGCCATAAATATTATAAGTAGTACCAACATTACATCAATGTAAGGTACTACATTAATCTCTGCGACCGGACGGCGCTTTTTACGCTGATACATTCGCTTGTGCCTCTATTTGTGTAGCTGCTTGACGGTGTAAAATATTAGCAAACTCTTCCATAAAGTTAATATAGTGAGACTCAAGCTTTTCAACACTGTTTGAAAAACGGTTATAAGCAATAACAGCAGGGATCGCCGCAAATAAACCCATAGCAGTCGCAATAAGTGCCTCTGCAATACCTGGTGCTACCATTTGTAATGTAGCTTGCTTAACTTCACCTAGTGCAATAAAGGCATTCATTATACCCCACACTGTACCAAACAAACCGATGTACGGACTTATAGAACCTACTGTTGCTAAAAACGATAGGCTAGATTCCATTTTTTCAATTTCACGAGAAAGCGCAACACGCATAGAGCGGTGCGTTCCTTCCATAACAATACTCGCACTTTGAAATGTATTCTTTTTATGGCGAGCAAACTCTTTAAAGCCCGAAGTAAACAAAGCTTCAATGCCTTGAGACTGACCGCTGCGTGACGATATCTCGTTATATAATTTGCTTAAATCGATACCCGACCAAAACTTTTGCTCAAATTTCTTAGCATTTATTAGCGCATCCGATATTGCTTTTTTACGTTGAAATATAATTGTCCACGACATTACAGACATGGCAACTAGCCCTAACATTACTAATTGAACAAGCAAACTTGCTTCTAAAATTAGATCTAAAAAATTAAGCCCTGATCCCACGTTAAACTCCTAAATAATTTCAAAATACGGCAAATTGGTTAATTTGTGTAAATATGACCGCTTACACGGCCAAAAGTTGCATCTAGTGTATCTAGTCCATTTCAAGCTGACAACGGTATTGCTATGAATAGGCAACAAAAAACGTTAAAAAAACAGCTTTAGTTAGCATTTCCCTTTGCCTCAGTATTTTATTTAAACTTTAAAACAAACTCGCTAACTATAAATATGCGTAAATATATACATGAAACGTCATAAAATGCGCCGTTTATTCAAAATAAGAGCATAAACACTCAAAACCTATAAGCCTCACCTGCACGTAATAGTAAAACT
>NZ_JACJDN010000832.1:0-1425 GCF_014163565.1 Pseudoalteromonas sp. SR45-5
TTAATAAAAAAAACGCCTAACTTGTTAGTTAGGCGCTGTGCTTATACTTTGTGTTTCATTAAACGTTCTTTTTCGCGAGACCAATCTTTATTTTTCCCGTCGTCACGTTTATCGTGCAACTTTTTACCTTTTGCTAGATGAAATTCAAGTTTTACCCAACATTTTTTCCAGTACATAGCTGTAGCTATTAATGAATAGCCATCTCGCTCTGTTGCACCGAGTAGACGGTCAAGTTCGCGTCTGCTTAATAGTAACTTACGATAACGCAACGGATCGCAAATTACATGGGTTGATGCACTATTAAGTGGCTGGATTTGCGCGCCAAGCAAAAATGCTTCGCCATTTTTAAGATGAATATAAGTTTCGGTGATGTTTACCTTACCTGCTCGGATACTTTTTACTTCCCAGCCTTGTAGTTCAACACCTGCTTCAAACTTATCGTGTAAAAAATACTCATGTCGCGCTTTTTTGTTTAGCGCGATGGTATTACTTGTCGATTTTGATGAATTTTTCTTAGCCATAGTGCCCTATAATATACGTAATGTGAGATGTTTTACATCGATTTTTTAATAATGCTTTTAAAAATTAAGCTTTAATTTAAGCAGCATGAAAATTTGGGGAAACGCGCAAAGCTTGCTAAAATTCGCCCACACAGTTGGGAGTGAGTATGCCACAAATAGAAAAAAGTGCGCTGGTTATGTACAGCACTAAAGAGATGTTTGATCTAGTTAATGATGTAGAAGCTTATTCGCAGTTTTTACCAAATTGCTCAGACTCAAAAATTGTTTCACAGCATGATAATAACATGACCGCGAGTTTAGAAATATCCAAGGCGGGTATAAAAAAGTGGTTTACCACCGAAAACACCTTTGTTGATGAGCAAACAGTGTTACTAAGCCTTGTTGATGGACCATTTAAGATGTTAAAAGGACGTTGGCACTTTCAAGAGCTTGACGCCAAAGCATGTAAAGTTCACTTGCAACTAGAATTTGAATTTTCAAATAAGTTAATAGAGCTTGCCTTTGGTAAGATTTTTAACGATGTTGCAAAAAATATGGTGAGTGCATTTACTCAACGTGCAAAACAGGTTTATGGAGCGAGAGCATGATTAATGTTGAGGTGGTCTTTGCATTACCAACCACGGCCACGTGTTTATCAATTGAAGTGCCACTAGGGACTACAGTCGAGCAAGCTGTTATTCAGTCAGGTATTATACAAAAGTGCCCTGAGATAGATGCTACATCGCTAACGTTAGGTGTGTGGAATCGAACTGTAAAAGCTAACTATGAATTAAAAGACGGTGACCGTATAGAAATATATCGTCCATTAATTGCAGACCCTAAAGATGCGCGTAGAAAGCGTGCAGAAAAAGCTAAAGAAGAGGGGCGTGCAAATAAAATAACGGGTGGCCGCCCACTCGAAAAG
>NZ_JACJDN010000833.1:0-1424 GCF_014163565.1 Pseudoalteromonas sp. SR45-5
GCAAACCATTGAAACCTATACACTACTTTCTCAAAAGGAAGCAGAACAGGTAATCGAAAAATCTCACGAAACATATTTAAAATGGCGATTAACGTCATTCACTGAACGTGCAAAATACCTTAATAAGTTAGCCTCACTCTTTGAAGATCAAAAAGAAGCTATTGCAAAACTCATGACCGAAGAAATGGGTAAAGTTTACGAGCAAGGCTTTCAAGAAGTTGAACTATGTGCAGGAATTTGTCGTTATACAGCCGAACAAGGCCCACAAGTACTTGCTGACGAAGAACGTGATATGGACGGCGGCCGCGCAATTATCAGCTACCAACCAACAGGTGTACTATTAGGCATTCAACCATGGAACTTTCCGCTTTATCAGGTAATTCGCTACAGTGCTGCTAACATCATGGCGGGTAACACAACCGTATTAAAGCATGCTGGTAATGTATTTGGCATGGCTGAAAAAATAGAAGAGCTATTTAAACAAGCTGGTTTCCCAGAGTATTGCTTTAACAATCTACTTATCGACGGCAAAACAGCCAGTTCTTTAATTTCGCACAAAGCAATTAGCGGCGTAACCTTTACCGGTAGTGATGCGACAGGTAAAAAAGTAGCAGAAGAAGCAGGTAAATACGTTAAGAAAACAGTGTTAGAGCTTGGTAGTAACGACGCTTACTTGGTACTTGATGACGCAGACCTAGAGCTTGCAGTTAAAACCTGTGTAACCGGGCGCATGATCAATAACGGTGAAACGTGTGTTTCAGCTAAACGTTTCGTTGTTGTAGAGTCACTTTACGATGACTTTAAAGCGCAAATTAAAGAGCAATTTGAAGCCATGAAAATGGGCGACCCAATGGCAGACGACACAGACTTAGGTCCAATGGCACGTGAAGACTTACGCGACGGCATTCACGACCAAGTAATGGAATCAGTTAAAGCAGGTGCAAACATAGTAACGGGCGGCGAAATACCTTCGCAAACAGGCTATTACTACCCACCTACTCTACTAGATAACTTAGCCCCTGGTATGCCAGCCTATGACGACGAATTATTTGGCCCAGTAGCTTCGCTTATTAAAGCCAAAGACAACGACGATGCAATGCGCATCGCTAACGACTCTCGCTATGGTTTAGGCGGCGGTATTTTCTCTAAAGATGAGAAAAAAGCCATTGAACTAGCTAAAAAGTACTTTGATACTGGCATGATCAACATTAACGGTTACGGTTTAGCACAGCCTAACTTACCCTTCGGTGGTGTTAAAGGCAGTGGCTACGGCCGAGAACACGGCGGCTTTGGTATGCGCGAATTTGTTAATGTTAAAAGCATTATGATCGCTAGCTAATTTAGCTGCATAAATGAAATAAGTATTTTAAATAGATATTTTTAATACGTGTTTAAAATACAAAAACTACTAAGCCTAAAAGTGG
>NZ_JACJDN010000834.1:0-1422 GCF_014163565.1 Pseudoalteromonas sp. SR45-5
GAACAAGAAGTTCATTACATCGCCGTCTTTAACAATGTACTCTTTACCTTCTTGACGCATCTTACCTGCTTCTTTTGCGCCGCTTTCACCTTTAAAGGCAACAAAGTCGTCAAAAGCAATCGTTTGCGCACGAATAAAGCCACGCTCGAAGTCGGTATGGATTTTACCCGCTGCTTGTGGCGCTGTTGCACCTACAGGGATTGTCCATGCACGCACTTCTTTAACACCCGCAGTGAAATAAGTTTGTAATTGTAGTAATTCATAACCACCACGAATAACAAGATTAAGGCCGGGCTCTTCTAAGCCAAGATCAGCCATAAACTCAAGCTTGTCTTCGTCATCTAATTCTGAAAGCTCAGATTCGATAGCAGCACATACAGGAACAACAATCGCATCTTCTGCTGCAGCAATAGCGCGTACACGGTCAAGGTATGGATTATTTTCAAAACCATCTTCAGCAACGTTTGCAATATACATAGTTGGTTTAATAGTTAAGAAGTTGATAGAGCTGATTGCTGCTTTTTCTTCTTTAGTTAATGCTAAAGCGCGTAAAGTTAAGCCTTCATCAAGATGCACTTTTACTTTTTCAAGTACGGCATTTTGCTCTTTGGCGTCTTTATCACCACCTTTTGCTTTTTTTGCGTTACGGAAAAGGGCTTTTTCAGCGCTATCCATATCAGCAAGTACTAACTCAGTGTTGATTACGTCAATATCGTCAGCAGGGTCAATAGTGCCTGCTACGTGTATGATGTTTTCATCTTCAAAACAGCGAACTACGTGGCCAATTGCATCGGTTTCACGAATGTTAGCTAAAAACTGGTTACCAAGGCCTTCACCTTTAGATGCGCCCTTTACCAAGCCAGCAATGTCTACAAATTCCATACTAGTGGTAAGAACTCGTTGAGGATTAACAATTTTAGCAAGTTCGTCTAGACGAGGATCTGGCACAGGTACCACACCTGTATTAGGCTCAATGGTACAAAAAGGAAAGTTAGCGGCTTCAATACCCGCTTTAGTTAGTGCATTGAAAAGCGTTGATTTACCTACGTTAGGCAAGCCAACGATGCCACATTTAAAACCCATAGTAAGATACCTTGTTTAGAATTCGTTTAAACGGTGTACTTGGACCCAAGTTACTAGGGTTTAAACGAATGTAGTCTGTTTTGTGCTTTTAACACACCATCTTTTGCAAGTATTTCCATGCAACGAACTGCTTCATCAACAGCAGCATCCATTTTTTCTTGGTCTTCTTTGGCCGCTTTTCCAAGCACCCAACCAGTTACCATTTCACGATGCCCCGGATGACCTACACCAATGCGCAAGCGCATAAAGTCTTTTTGATTTGCCATTTTTGCAATAATGTCTTTTAAACCATTATGACCGCCATGTCCGCCACCTTTTTTTAATTTGGCAACGCCTGGG
>NZ_JACJDN010000835.1:0-1418 GCF_014163565.1 Pseudoalteromonas sp. SR45-5
CGCAGGTCTACAAATTTCAAACAGATTGACGTCACAAATTAATGGCCTAGCCGTTGCTCAGCGAAATGCTAATGATGGTATTTCGATGGCGCAAACAGCTGAAGGCGCAATGAGTGAGTCGACCAACATACTTCAACGTATGCGTGAACTTGCCCTGCAAGCTGCAAATGGTTCAAACTCAACAGAAGATCGAGAAGCGCTGCAGAAAGAAGTATCAGCACTTCAGGTCGAGTTAACGCGTATAGCCGATACCACTTCATTTGGTGGCCAACAATTATTAGATGGCAGCTACGGTAGTAAAACCTTCCAGGTAGGTGCTAATGCTAACGAAACCATCAACGTGTCACTCTCAAGTGTTGCTGCTGAGAAGATTGGTGCTAACCAAGTTAATCTTCAAGCTTTAGATACAAGCCTGGTAGGTGGTTATGGTGGAGCAACTCCTGCAAGTGCCACCGTTGCTGCTGATAACGGTGTTGCTGGTGGAACTTATGTAATAGCAGGTAAGGGTGACGCTGCGTCTACTGTAGATATAACAGCCGGTGCTAGTGCCAAAGAAGCAGCAGCAGCTATTAATCAATATACATCTAACACAGGCGTCACTGCACAAGCAAGAACAACAGCAGGTGTCGCTATTGTAACGTCTTCTGCTGATGAGACTGTTAGTTTTACTCTTAATGGTGAGAAAGTAGCATTTAGTAGTACAGGTAATGCCGCTAATGATCAGATTGCAATGGCTGAAGCTATCAACTCTGCTACAGATGAGCATGGTGTTACAGCAACAATTGAGAACGGTGTTTTCACACTTAATAATGATCAAGGTGAAGATATTGAAATAGTCGATTATCAAAGTGCTGATGCAACCGGTACAGTTACTTCCGGCTCAATAACACTGACAGGTCAAAGCTATAATGGTGTAAATGGGACTGCAGCTACATTAGTTAGTGGTGTGGCTGATTCTACGACCATAGCTGGGGGGATTCAATTGAACTCTTCAGAAACTTTTAACGTAACGGCCGATGATACATCGCTTGCTACAAGTGATACGGATACAGTCACAAGTAAATTAGAAAATGCTGCTGATATTGATGTAACTAGTCAAAAAGGTTCACAAGATGCTTTGTCGGTTATTGATAATGCAATTGCTAACATCGATGCACAACGAGCTGGATTGGGTGCAGTTCAAAATCGATTTAGCTTTACAATTAACAACCTTGCAAACATTGAAGAAAATGTATCGGCATCACGTAGTCGTATTCAAGACACCGATTTTGCTACTGAAACTGCTGAGATGACTAAAAACCAGATATTACAGCAGGCGGGCACATCAATACTTTCGCAAGCAAATCAGGTTCCACAGGCAGCAATTAGCTTGTTAGGTGGCTAAAAAAACCTTACTTTGAATGATTATAAAAACGCGC
>NZ_JACJDN010000836.1:0-1415 GCF_014163565.1 Pseudoalteromonas sp. SR45-5
CCTCGGCTTTCCTTTTTTGTTTTGGACTATTTAGCCCAGTTATGCGTTTGCATATAGGGCTTATAAGCTCAAATTAACCTTTGTACTTACTCATCACTAAAGTCGCGTTTGTGCCACCAAAGCCAAAGCTATTAGACATTACAGTATTTAACTCAACATCACGACGCTCAGTAATAATATCTAAACCTGTCGCTTGCTCATCTAGCTCATCAATATTAATTGAAGGTGCTACAAAGCTGTGCTCTAGCATTAATAATGAGAAGATAGCTTCGTGAACACCTGCAGCACCTAGGGCATGACCCGTCATTGCTTTAGTTGCGCTGATCATTGGTGATTTACCACCAAACACTTCTTGTATCGCACCTAGCTCTTTAACGTCACCTACTGGTGTAGATGTACCATGCGTGTTTAGGTAATCAATACTATCTACATCTTGCATAGCTTGGCGCATACAACGTGCTGCACCTTCGCCAGATGGAGCAACCATGTCGTAGCCATCTGATGTTGCACCGTAGCCAACAATTTCAGCGTAAATGTGCGCGCCACGTGCAAGTGCATGTTCAAGTTCTTCAACTACAACAATACCGCCGCCGCCAGAAATAACAAAACCATCGCGATTAGCATCGTATGTACGAGATGCTTTTTCAGGGGTTTCGTTGTATTTAGTAGAAAGTGCGCCCATAGCGTCAAATTCCATTGCCAATGTCCAGTGTAGCTCTTCACCACCACCAGCAAACACAACGTCTTGCTTGCCAAGCTGGATTTGCTCTACTGCATTACCAATACAATGCGCAGATGTTGCACATGCAGAGCTAATTGAATAGTTAACACCTTTAATTTTAAATGGTGTTGCTAAGCAAGCAGATGTAGTGCTCGCCATAGTGCGTGGCACCATATAAGGCCCTACACGTTTTACGCCTTTTTCACGTAAAATATCAGCAGCTTCTACTTGCCATTTAGACGAACCACCGCCAGAGCCAACAATAATACCCGTGCGCTCATTTGATACTTGGTCGTCAGACAAACCTGAGTCTTCAATTGCTTGCGTCATTGAAATATAAGAGTAAGCAGCAGCATCTCCCATAAAGCGCATTGCTTTGCGGTCAACGTGTGCTTTAACGTCAATATCAATTTTACCCGATACGTTACTACGTAACTTATAATCGGCAAATTCTTGATTAAAAGCGATGCCGCTTTTGCCCGTTTTTAACGATTCTAATACTTCTTCTTTGTTGTTACCTATACTTGATACAACACCGATACCTGTAATTACAGCTCTTCTCATGGGTAATTCCCTTAGCTTAATACTTAATTGCATTCTATTTTACGCGAATTTAATCACCTAAGTGGTCAGCTTTCTAGCGTACACTTGTACTCTGAACTGCTAGCTTATAAATAACGCCAGACTATTTCAA
>NZ_JACJDN010000837.1:0-1411 GCF_014163565.1 Pseudoalteromonas sp. SR45-5
CTTACCAAATACCTCAAACGAGATATTAAATTGATCTTGGTAAAAGTCTTTAATGGCTAAATTATCAAGCGGCTCATTTTGGCCAAACTGGTTACACGGAAACGCAAGCACAGTAAAACCATTGCTTTTGTATTGCTGGTAGAGCTTTTCGAGTGCGTTTAATTGCACCGAAAAATTACACTTACTCGCTGTATTAACAATAAGGACGGTTTTGCCCTGTAACTGACTAAGAGGAAAATTTTCGCTGTTATAAAGTGGTGCATTAAATTGATAAATACTGTCCATAGGTTACCTACTTACCTTTCCTGTTAAGGAAATTTTATAAAGACTTTCATTCGCTTTTTTATCGACCGGTTGACATAATCGAGGTCTAGTTTCTAAGTTATCAGTTAAATAGGTCATTTTTATGTCAATGAAAGTCGCATTTATAGGTTTAGGCGTAATGGGTTACCCAATGGCGGGGCACTTAGCAAAAGCAGGGCACAGCGTATGCGTTTATAACCGCACTCAAGCTAAAGCTCAAATGTGGACTGCAGAACATTCAGGAAGCTTTGCATCAACCCCGCGCGAAGCTGCCAGCAATGCCGATATTGTATTTATGTGTGTTGGGAATGATGACGATTTACGCTCAGTAGTGTATGGCGACGACGGCGTGTTAGCGGGCATGCTGCCGCACACTGTTTTGGTTGATCACACAACAACCTCTGCCGAAGTAGCCCGCGAAGTGGCTGCAAAAGCGGCTCTGCAAAATATCGACTTTATAGATGCGCCTGTATCGGGCGGACAAGCTGGCGCCGAAAACGGCGTATTAACGGTTATGGCGGGTGGTAGTGAAGCTGTATTTGCTAAAGCGCAGCCAGTAATGGCGGCGTTTAGTCGCTTTAGCCAATTACTAGGCGGCGTTGGCTCGGGACAACTTTGTAAAATGGTTAATCAAATTTGTATTGCTGGTGTAGTGCAAGGTTTAGCCGAAGGCTTACATTTTGCCAAGCAAGCTGGGCTTGATGGTGAAAAAGTTATAGAGACCATTTCTAAAGGTGCAGCCGGTTCGTGGCAAATGGAAAACCGCTACAAAACAATGTGGGCGGGTGAATATGAGTTTGGTTTTGCCGTAGATTGGATGCGTAAAGATTTAGGCATAGCACTCGATGAAGCTAAAAACAACGGCGCTACTTTACCAATGACCGCAACGGTCGATCAATATTACGCCGACGTACAAGCACTCGGCGGTGGCAGATACGACACCTCAAGCTTACTAGCACGCATTGAAGCGCTGCATAAAAAATAACGCTGTAGACGCGAAGCTTGCTTGCGTGACGGGCAAAGCCCGTAAAAGTGACTTATTCACAAAGAGGTTTAGAGGCGCTGCGCTTTTAGAGGAAGTAATAGATCTAAAAAGTTATTGTTTTTA
>NZ_JACJDN010000838.1:0-1405 GCF_014163565.1 Pseudoalteromonas sp. SR45-5
AAACGCTTTTAACATTAGCGGATGCTCTGCCCCACCCACCGAAAGATATAAATAAGTAGACGACTTAACTTTGTTATCTTGAGCACTTAAAAACGCTTCTAAATTATTAACTACGGTCATATCGTCATACCAAGCCGCAGGGCTAAAAGCAAAATAGCCATTAAACAATTCAGGCTTTGTATGCAGCGTATACAGTACAAAGCTACCACCTGCCGAAAAACCACTTAAAACACGGTTATTACTAAGCTTATATTTTGCTGATAGATAAGGGAGTAACTCAGTTTCAATAAACGCTAAAAACTTGTCGGCTTCGCCATTTGGTTCAATAAGTGTTTCATGCGCTGGACGCGCTTGTGTATTAACATCTTGGCGGGCATAAGGAGGCACTAAATCGCGATTACGTGTATCTGTAAAAAACAAATTAGGAATAGACACCAATATAGCCTTATCCCCTTTTTCGCTCTTAGCTTGTTTTGTAAGTGCTTTATCCCATGTATCTAAATTAAAGTTACCATCGGTTTTAATAATTAACGGATACGCTTTTTTAGGATTGTAATTAGCGGGCAATCTTATAAACACTTTGCGCGACTCCTTAAGCACGCTTGAGTTAATTGTTACATCTGTATAGGCCGATACATAATGGTTGTAATAGCGTATAGCTAAAATACCAATAGCAAAAATGACTACGGCTAAACTTAAATTAATAATATAGTGTTTTGTTATTTTTATTGCCATACGGCATTCCTTTCAATGTTTAGGAGTTATTTAATCGAGCTTAACCCATTGTTTTATTTCCAGCGCGGTCATAATAAGCTCAACCGAAAACGCGGCTAAAATCATTCCCATCACTCGCGTTAAAATAGACGCGCCGCCAGTACCAATTAGCTTAATAATTTTACCCGAAAGCAGCAACAGTATTAAGGTAATACCCAACACACCAAGTGTAACAAGCGCTGTGCCTATTTGAGTAGTAATTGGGTGTATGTGGTTATCGGTAAGTAGTATTACCGCCAAAATAGCGCCAGGAGTCGCCGTTGCAGGTATAGCAAGCGGAAACACGGCTATATCGTGATCGGGGTCTTGTTTGGCTTTGTTAGAATCGTTTCCAAAAATCATTTGCAGGCCAAATAAAAACAATATAATTCCGCCCCCTAACTGAAACGACACCAACCTAATTCCCATCGCATTAAGTATTAGTTGCCCTATTAAAATAGAACCCAATAATACGCCCCCGGCATAAAGTACCGTTTTAAATGCAGTTTTACGGCGTTGTTGATCAGTTAAATGAGAAGTAAGCGCAGCAAACAGCGCCATAGTGCCTATTGGGTCAATGGTCGCCCAAATTACAAGCGCATCTTGAGAGAGTTTTTCTAGCATATAAAATCCTTGTTAAGCGTAAATGTTT
>NZ_JACJDN010000839.1:0-1404 GCF_014163565.1 Pseudoalteromonas sp. SR45-5
TAACTTAAGCAACGTACTTTTACCCGCACCACTGTGGCCAGTTAAAAAGGCAAGTTCACCCGGTTTAATATGAAAATTAACTTTTTCGAGGGCGCGGTGCCCTCCAGGATAGGTCTTACTTACTTGCTGAAAATTTATCATCTTTTTATTATGCCAACTCCATTAACACATTAATGAAATTAGTATTCCTCGCAATTAAAAAGGGAGCTAGCTCCCTTTTTTGGTAAATTAAACGTCGTCCTCATCTTGGCTAAATAACGCATCAATAAAATCATCGCTTTCAAAAGCGCGTAAATCATCAATACCTTCACCAACACCAATGTAACGAATTGGAATATTAAACTTATCTGCAACCGCAAAAATAACACCACCCTTTGCAGTTCCATCAAGTTTTGAAAGCGTAATACCAGTTAAACCAACACATTGATTAAACAGGTTTACTTGGCTAATTGCATTTTGCCCTGTGCCTGCATCGATAGTTAGCATCACTTCGTGCGGCGCATCAGGATCAATCTTTTTCATTACACGAGCTATCTTTTCAAGCTCTTGCATTAAATTATCTTTATTTTGCAAGCGCCCAGCTGTATCAGCAATTAACACATCTATATTACGTGCTTTGGCCGCTTGGAATGCATCAAACACAACTGATGCACTATCTGCACCTGTATGCTGTGCAATAACGGGAATGCTGTTACGTTCTCCCCAAACCTGAAGCTGCTCAACAGCTGCCGCTCTAAACGTATCACCAGCAGCCAGCATAACCGACTTACCTTCGTTTTGAAATTGCTTAGCCATTTTACCAATAGTCGTTGTTTTACCAACACCATTTACACCTACCATTAAAATAACAAACGGCTTTTTATCTTCGCTTATGACTAAAGGCTGTTCTGCCGTTTTAAGCATCGCAGCCATTTCTTGTTTCATTAACTCATAAAGCGCATCACCATCTTTTAACTGTTTACGGTTCGCTGCATCAGTTAAACGATCAATCAACTTCATGGTGGTATCAACGCCTAAATCGGCGGTGAGTAATTGAGTTTCAAGATCTTCAAATAATTCGTCGTCTATTTTTTTTCCACTAAAAATAGACGCAAAACCAGAACCTATATTAACGCGAGTCTTTAACAAGCCTTTTTTAAGACGAGAGAAAAACCCTTCTTTTTTTGGCTTTTCGGCTTTTTTAGCTTCTTCAATTGCAAGTTCTGCTGTGATACGTTCTTGTTCTAAACGCTCATTTTCTGCTTCTTCAGCTGCAATACGTTCTTGCTCTAAACGCTCATTTTCTGCTTTTTCCGCCGCAAGGCGTTCTTGCTCTAAGCGTTCATTCTCTGCTTTTTCAGCTGCAAGACGTTCTTGCTCTAAACGCTCATTCTCTGCTTTTTCAGCTGCAAGACGTTCTTGCTC
>NZ_JACJDN010000083.1:0-9532 GCF_014163565.1 Pseudoalteromonas sp. SR45-5
AATCAAATCAAATCAAATCAAATCAAATCAATGATATTGCTAAAACAATCGCTTTTACGTAAGTCTTTAGCATTCATTGGTTTTGCAAAGTAATAACCCTGTAATACATGGCAGCCAACCTCGGCTAAAAAGAGCATCTGTTCGCGCGTTTCTACTCCTTCTGCAATGCAGTATAGATCTAAGTTTTCTGCCAATGAAAAAATAGTTTTAATAATTGATTCATCTCCCTTATCTATACCAATACTATTTACAAAGCTTTGATCTATCTTAATAACATTAATAGGGAATTGGCTTAAGTAGGTGAGTGATGAGTATCCTGTACCAAAATCGTCAAGCAGTAATTTAAACCCAGCAGCTTTTAGGTTTTGCAGCTGTTTGGCTGCTTTAAGCTTATCTTCTAATAAAATACTCTCTGTTATTTCGAGCCTTAATTGTCTTGGATGAACTTGAGAGTCCGCTAATATAGCCATTAACCGCTGTGTTATGTTTGTTTTTAAAATGTGTTTAGGCGATAAGTTTAAAGATATATAAAACAACGGGTTTTCGCTGAGTATAGGTGCAAGTTCAATTAGTGAACGGTGCAAGGCTTGCTCAGTAAGAAGTTCTATTAAACCGGTTTCCTCAGCTACAGGAATAAAAAGAGCTGGAGATATTAACTGGCCTTCATTTTTCCAGCGCATGAGTAACTCCACGCCATTTATTGTTTTTTCTTCTATGTCGATAATAGGCTGGTAGTGATTAAAAAATCGGTTGTCTTTTACTGCATCTTTTAAATCATTTTCAAGCAGTAATTTTTGTTTTATTAGCTCATTCATTTCATCGCTAAAAAACTTAAAGTCGTTTCTCCCGCCTTGCTTAGCGTGCATCATTGCAACATCGGCATTACGGATGAGTATATCTGTGGTTATAGCATCGAATGGGTACAGAGCTACGCCAATACTTGCTGAAATATTAATAGAGAAGTCTTCAATAATTACTTTATTAGCTAATTCATTACTA
Organism: Pseudoalteromonas sp. SR45-5; assembly: GCF_014163565.1. Classification (NCBI taxonomy): domain Bacteria; kingdom Pseudomonadati; phylum Pseudomonadota; class Gammaproteobacteria; order Alteromonadales; family Pseudoalteromonadaceae; genus Pseudoalteromonas; species Pseudoalteromonas sp. SR45-5. Next base: position 1,000 of record NZ_JACJDN010000083.1, read on the forward strand.
ATTTTTCTTACGGTATCGCGAAGAGATTGGAGTGATTTTATATTTTGAATCAGCACTAAAAATTCATCACCACTTTGGCGGCCAAGTATAGCGTCCTCGCTAAGCATGCCGCTTACTCTTTGGGTGATATTACATAAAAGCTTGTCACCTACTGCATGACCAAAAGAGTCATTAACAGGTTTGAACTTATCTAAATCAATAAATAATAATGCGCATTGGGTATTGTTTTTGTCGGCATATTTAATCGCCTTTTCAATGTTTTGATACATTAAACTACGATTAGGTAGATGCGTTAGAGGGTCAAAATTAGCCAAATAGCGCAGTTCGTTTTCAGCACGTTTTTGCTCAGTTAAGTCTGTAATAACAACCACATAGTAACTTGCAGTGTCTTTTGTTACAGCTGTGGCACTTATATGTATTGGGTGTTCGTTATTTCTTGCTGTTTTTATATAAACATCACTTTGCCAGTTTTCAGTTGGCTTTAACTTTTTTAAAATACTAGCAAACTCTCTGCACTTATCTTTACCAATTGCTTTAATAAACAATTTAGGGCTAATTTTGGTTGCCGTTTGCTCGTTTGAAAATGTTTCAATAAAACTATTGTTCGCAGAAAATGGCATTAAACGCTTATCGAGTATAAGTAACCAATCGTTTATTTGGCTAAACGCTTCACCTAAAATTTTTGCTTGTTGCTCATTAGCTCGTTGCTCGGTGATATTGGTATATATGCCAGAAACATATAACGGCTCATTTGTTTGAGGATCGTATATAACTTGCCCTGTATCTTGGTACCAGAGCCAGTGGCCATTTTTATGCTGTAAACGGTAAGTTGCTTGCCAGTTTTGTTGTTTTTTGTACTTGAAGTAGTTTTCCCATTGGTTTTCAAAACGACGTCGATCGTCAGGGTGTATCAACGCTAAAAATTGATCTATATGCACGCGTTCTGGTAAGTCTGTATAGCCTAATTCACTTCCTCTGAGCGTATTTACAGAAGCGTCTTTAAAATTATAATCCCATACGCCGCTTTTATTATTTTTAAGCGCGAGTTCTGTTTGCTTTTGCGAATGAATAGTCGCTCTATGGGCTTGTTCAATTGCTACTCGGCGGCTACGATATTGCCAAAAAATAAAAAATAACACCCCAAGTATTAAAATAATGTAGGCGGCTATAGCAATGGGCGATCTCCAAGGAGCATACGCCACGTTGATATTAAGTGTTGTAGGCTCGCTTGTAATAATACCATCACGATTATGTGCTGATATTTTTAGTGAGTAATTACCAGGTTGAAGCTTTGTGAAAAACACTTGATTAGATTGTAAATCTTCATATGTTAGAGACGTAGGCCCTAAAAGGATTACTTTATAATATGCTTTATCAATATTAGGGTAAGAGAAGTTAGAAAAGCTAACCGTCAATCCCATGTCTTCATAATTTAATTCAAGTGGTTTGCTAAGGTATTTATGAGGATTGTAATTGAGTTCCCTAGTAAGGAGGCTAATATCAGTAATGGCTAGATTACTTTTTTGTAGTTGTTCTTTTTCATTAAAGTCTAACGGATTAAAAAGTAAGGCTCCAGCATTGCTGCCGAACATAAGCCTGCCATCGCTTAGTGTTGCTGCCGCTATTGGTGTAAATTGGTTTATATTCAAACCGTCTTTTACTGAAAAACTCACTACATTGAGTGTATCTAGGTCTATTTGATACAGACCATTGTCGGTACTTGCCCATAAAAAGCCGTTTTCATCAGGAAGTAGTGAATAGATAGAATCAGTATTAAACGAATTTTTTAATCCTATATAGTGCTTTCTTTCATAAGTAACGGGGTCAACGCCGAGCAAACCTTCGTGAGTGGTTGCTAACCATAAAATGTTTCGTTTTGAGTCTAAGTAAAAGTTTTCTACAGTGTAAAAAATATCTTCTTTAGGATTAAAAGACTGAAATATAGTCGTTAAAGTTTTCGTTTTTTCGTTGTACCTAAGGAAGCTTTTTGATGTGCCAAGTACAAACTCTTCAGGATGTGTGTCGAGGTGTTTATAAAAAGCGTAAGAAAATAAAGGATCGACTTGCTCTTTGAGTCCCTTAATAATTCTTGTTTTTCCTGTTGTTTCATTAAAAACATAAAAATTATCATCCGACATAAATGCATATGTGTCTGCAGATAACTGGGCAAAGCCAAATAAGTTGGATTGGTTAATTACATCTTTTTCTGTGTCTTTATTTTCAATAATTTTACCCGTTTGTTTATCAAACAGTTTAAAACCATCGAAAGTAACAAGCCAAAGGAATTGATTATCACCAATTGAAGACGCAAAAATATCATAAACGGCAGATGCCCCGTATATTGCTTTTGAGTCGGTTGAGCTTAGATATACATCACTTTTATTTGTTGCTTTGTTGTACCGTGCAATTCCATCTTCTGTTCCTAACCAAATAATATTATTTTTGTCTTGGTAGGTGGCATGAACAGTATTGTTACCGGGTAAAGTAATGTGTTTAAACCGTCGGGTTTTAATTGGCCATGTAAACACGCCCTGGGTTCTAGATGCGAGCCAAAGTACGCCGGACTTATCAACCATTAGATCGTTTATTGAGTTTTCATTAATATTAAACTTACTTTTTTCATAATTTAATACGAATTCTAGTTCTTTGGTTTCGCGGTGATAACTGAACAATCCACTTTCGGTTGCTACAAACTCCCCGTAAACAGTATTGGCATAATCCCATATATTATAATCAGGGATTAAAGTTGTAATATTTGCTGCAGATATATTTTTATTATTATCGAATGCTAATTGATACATGCCTTCAACAGTACCAACAAGTAATCCTAATTCATTATCAACACTTAAGAATTTGACGTTTACATTATCTATCGTATTTTTTTCAGGGGGATGAAGAGGTATTTTTATAAGTTCTGGATTATCTATATTTGCAGTATATAAACCATCATTTGTACCAATATATAAAGTGTTTTTATATATTGTTAATGACCTAATGTAGTCACCTTTATTTGGCAGGGTGAGCTTAAATGTAAAGCGTTTACTCGTCTCATCAAATGTATATATTTGAGCATCTATGGCGAAGTAAAAAGTACCTTGTTGTTGAGTCATTGCAGAGATCGGAGAGAACATTTTTTGTTCTTCATCTATTTGACCAGAATAGATTTTTTCGGTTTTTAAAGTGAGGGGATCTATTATATAGGCACCAGAAAGGTCTGTTGAGACAATGATTTTTCCGTCTTCAGCTTTAAATAATGCGTAAATATAGTGTTTATCTAGACCAAAGCCGCCACTAAAAGTTTTTACATTATATCCATCAAAACGATTTAAACCCTGTTGGGTTGCTATCCAAATATAACCAATATCATCCTCTTGAGTCTGTAAAACGTAACTTTGCGATAGGCCTTCGTCAGTAGAAATACGTTGTAATTGCTGAGCATAGTTTTGTGATGCAAAAGTGCTTTGGCTGCATAGTAAAAAAGTAATGATGATATGAAAAAAAAGTTTGCTCAAACGCACTTATAAACACTCTCAGTGGAAGATAGGATGATGATTAGCTAGATAGTAAATATAGCATAAGTTTTTATTTTTTAATTACAAATAATATACATAACGCTAAAAGTTCTATTTTCAAATAGTGAGCTAATCTATATAGATAACAGTTAATGTTCATAAGGAGAGTATAGTGGTTTTATCTAATATTGATGCAAAAAATAGCGTGTTATTAATAATAGACTTACAAGAGTTGCTTGCTCCTGCAATTAAAGATTTTCCGAATATTTTAAAAAGTACATTGCAGTTAGCGCAGGCGGGTATTATTCACGGCGTCCCAGTCTTAATAACCGAGCAATATGTCAGAGGTTTGGGCGAGACTAATCAGCAAATTAAAAATACGTTACCTAATGCTACGTATTTTCATAAAACGTACTTTAGTGCGTGTGCAGAGCCTGGTTTTGTTGATACGTTAAAAAGCCATGGTAAAAAGCAAGTTGTTATTGTTGGCACTGAAGCACATGTGTGTGTTTTACAAACATGCTTAGATTTAATAGAAAATGGCTTTAAAGTTATTATTGTTTACGACGGAGTTGGTTCGAGAAACTCGCAACATAAAAATTTGGCGATTGAGCAGCTACGCCAAGCTGGTGCTGTAATTTCATGCGCTGAAATAGTTATTTTTCAATGGACAAAAAAAGCTGCAACGCCTACGTTTAAGAAAATACTGCCTATAATTAAGTAGACCGCATGTATATAATGTAAATTAAATATATTATTTTTGATGTGTCGGTAGTTAATTATTGTGTTAAGTAAGCTGAAACTCGTTTATATACGTATATTGCAGACTGCTTTATAAAACAACAATGCATACAACAATTTTAAGGTTCTTATGTCTAGTATTGGCCGGTTATTTACAATTATTTTCAGTCTTTTGTTTGTCGAGTCTATTGCTATAGGCTTGTATTTCGACACATTAGCGCAGGCTTTTATGATAGGTTTGCCATTGTGTTTATTACCTATATGGCTTTTAAACACACAAGGTGATAGCCCTATTATCCCCCATGTGGTAGCTGCCGCCATAATGATGTTTTCTTTTTTGCACATACAACAAACTTTTGGGTTGATTGAAGTCCATTTTGAAATATTTATTTTAATGCCCATGTTAATTGTTTTTGTACAGTGGCGAGTGTTTATTACCGCTATTATTTTTGTAGCGGTTCATCATTTATCTTTTTATTATTTACAAACTCAAAATACGGGCTTTTACGTATTTGACCCTGATAGGCTCGCTTTTACTACGGTGCTAATTCATGCTGGATACGCAATAGTTGAAGTATTAGTTGCAGGCTATATTGCAAAAACGCTGCAACGGGAACGTCGTGCGGGCTTATCTTTAAGTTATGCGACAGAACAAATAATGAAAGATCCTGAAAACATTAAACTCTCTCTTCGCGCGGATGACACTAAAAGCGAAGCTGTAGCAGGATTTAACACATTACTAGATTACTTATCTGATGTTATTAAACAGGTACAAACACAATCAGAATCATTGCAAAAAAACTCACAAGAGCTTATTGATGTACACGATCAGTTAGCGAGTGGTGCGGTTCAACGCACACAACAAACCGATGATATTGCTAATTCTGGCGCTCAAGTTGCCAATGGCTTTAAACTTGTAGAAGCAGAAAGTGAGGTGCTTAAGTGCCAAGTTGACCATATTACACAATCTGCAGGTGATGCATTAAAAGAAGTGCTTCAAACAGACGCTAAAAGTAGAGAGTTGTTAACACTGCTTAACCATACCGAAGAAAAAATAAATCACTTAGTGGCAGCTGGCGATGTTATTTCAGGGCTTCTTAATGAAATATCAGGTATTGCTGAGCAAACAAACCTACTTGCTTTAAATGCCGCTATTGAAGCTGCCCGCGCAGGCGAACACGGTCGAGGTTTTGCTGTTGTAGCTGATGAGGTAAGATCTTTGGCCAACCACAGCAAAGCAACAACAGATAAAATTAGTCTTACATTAAAAGATCTTGTTAATAATAGTAAAACGTCAACGCAATCAATGAGTCAGTGTGTGAGTTTTGTAGTTGATTTAACAAGTATTAGTGCTGCAATGAAAGAGAATATTTCAGCAATGAGCGAGCAAATAGCCGCAGTATCTTCAAGCTCTGACTCAGTTGCACAAGTGGTAGCGGAGCAGGCAGGTAATACCGAGTTAATAGCAAGCAGTACTGATACTATGCGCCAAAATCAGTACCAAGATACGCAAATAGTGCAGCAGTTAACCGCTAAGGTGCAGTTAATCGATGTAAGTATTGATGTATTAGAGCAAAGCATTGCCAAGTTTAAATAAATCTAACTCTTTTGTATTTTCGCTTATAGCTATATGGCTTGTTTGTGTTGTTGCAGGGTTAGTTTATTTTCAGTTAGAGCAACTTAAGCCGTTTGATAGCTCAAAAGTTTTATTGCAAAAGCACTGGTTTAATAACTTTAAAAAGCAATTGGACTGGGTTGACACTAATGAAGCGTCGTTAGTGCTCATAACAGAAAAAAAATGCGGGTGCACCATACAGGCTAAGCCGCATATTTCATCGTTAAGCTCCTTTGCTACCAATAAAGCTATGAAGGTTGTACAAGTTGAATTAACACCAAAGCTTAAACACGTTATTCCGGCAACGCCTGCCGCCGTTATTATTAATAAAAACGGTGATTTTGTTTATGCCGGTCCTCTCTCCGAAGGGTTAGCGTGTGCCCAGGGAAGTGGCTTTGTTGAAACTGCGGTCACTAATTTAGCTGCAGGTTTTAACTCCAACCTTTTAATTACGCAAACCAAGGGGTGTTATTGTGTAAATAATGCATAAATAACGTGCAGAAAAAATTAAAGCTCGCACTTGAATTAACAGATTCGAGCTATAATATTGATTAAATTGTAACTAAGCCATAAATACCTAATGACACAAACACACAAGCAGCAATAGCACGTACGGTGTTTAGAGATATTCTTTTTAGTAATGCATTACCAGCATATATAACAGGCACGTTAGCAATTAGCATACCTAACGTGGTTCCTAGCGTTACCCAAAACACAGACTGATATTGTGCGCCTAGCAACACTGTCGCTATTTGTGTTTTATCACCAATTTCTGCAATAAAAAATAATACAAAAGCGACTAAAAAAGCCCCGTAGCTATCGTATTTACTACTTACATCTTCGTCTTTATCTGGAACTAATAGCCAAAGGCCAACAACAATAAAACTGATGTTTACAAGCCAAGGTAAATATTCAGAAGAAAAACTATTACTTAACCACTGCCCAAACCACGCTGATAGGCCATGATTGAGTAAAGTTGCGGCTAAAATACCAAGAATAAGTGCGCCTTTATTACGAAAACGGGCGGCTAACAGGAGTGATAAAAGCTGGGTTTTATCGCCTATTTCGGCAAGTGTAACAGTGACGGTTGAGGTTAAAAAAATTTCCATTATTGATTCTTATAGGCGGGAATACTAAACCAAGACAAACAACTATCTCCCGCCATGAGGATAGTGTCTACCTAGGTCTCGCCGATAACGCTTGCTACAACATTACAAACTTACCATGCACATGAGGTGCAATTATGTTGATAAGTTTACTCATTACTGAGCGGGCTACTCCCCTAAGAGGCGGGCATTATTCCACAAAACTTTTGTACGGTAAATATTAAGAATCATACATAGTTAATTTATTTGAGAGTAATAACGTTAGCTTTTGGCAATTAGTTGATAGTCAGGAAAGAGCGAGATATAGTCATTCAGGTGACGGTCATTAATTTAGTAAGAATAAGAGGAGACTTTTCTCTTTTTTACATGTTTATATAAGCTACAGAAAGCATAATATATATAGCTGGCAATAGCTTACACTATTTGCTATTAATATAAGTTAATAAAATAAGGACGTTTTCGAGCTAAAATAGGTAAAGTGTCCTTTGATAAAGCTGTTAGCCGTCTAAGGAGAGTCTGTGTCAATTCAAGGTAAGAAGATATATTCAAAGAATGTATATTTCGCGCATAAATTACTATATGAAATAGCAAAGAAAGCATCTGAAAATACAAATGATAATCCTGAACAAGCTATTGTCTCATTGATATTTAGTTTTAATTGTCTTGAAGCCTTTATAAACGAAACCATAGGGTCAAGTGAATTGTTCTGCGGCGGAAGACGTACCCCGGAAGAAAAAGAGTTATTTGAACAAATGGTTCTTTTACAGCAGGATAAGAGTAGCACCTTAGATAAATACAAAAAGTCGAAGAAGTTATTTACAAAAAATCACTGGAATAAAAGCGAATCTCCTTATAAAGAATTTGAAATACTAAGAAACCTTAGGAATTCGATAATTCACAAGCCACCTGAGGTTATTTTAGGTGAGTTAACAATAGGTGAAGGAGAATATACTTATTCATCTAAATATGAGCGTCCTGATAATGAACTAAATCAATTGGCTCAAGTAGGAGTTATTGGATCAATTCAAGGCAACGAAAGTTGGCTGGATTTAATTATGACAACTCAATTTGCAGAGTGGTGCTGTCAAGTTACGGAAAACATTATTACCAACTTTCTAGACTCACTTCATGAAGGTAAATTTAAAGAACGGATCTCAGAGCAAATGAGTCTTGTACAAAACGGCTAACAAGCGCATTAAATCTGACGTCTCACATTGTTCGCAGTTTGTTCGGGCGTTGAGGCTGTAGAATTACTCTTTTTTAAGAATAACAGCCTGTTTTATGGGTTCCAAAAATGCATTACTTAATTCTTTAAAAACGATTAGAGCTAATTACAGGAACTCGTTTTTTAATTGAATTTGGCTGTTAGAGTTACTCTACAGTCTCGTTAGCTTATGGTAAACACCGGAGAGTAAATAGTAAAAAATGATATGGAATCCATTAAAGCTTGATGATAATGCACCACTTAATAAACACTTGTTATTTTGGTGGCCAATCATACTGTTTATCGGGATGGGGATTTACCTTTCATCCCCAATCTGGTGCTTTTGTATTCCAAA
>NZ_JACJDN010000840.1:0-1402 GCF_014163565.1 Pseudoalteromonas sp. SR45-5
TATTTAAATTAACTTTCAGGGCATATAATGACAACGTACACACCGCCTTCCCACTCAGCCAACACCGCTGAAAACACCTCTCTTTTTTACGTAATATTTATATCGGCTGTGGCTGCTATTGGTGGCTTTTTATTTGGTTTTGACTCGGGTGTTATTAACGGCACAGTGTCGGCACTCGGTAATGCGTTTAACTCAAGCAGTGTGGCTACGGGCTTTAACGTAGCGTCTGTATTACTTGGCTGTGCCTTCGGTGCACTTGCTGCGGGGCCGCTGGCTGATAAGTTTGGTCGCCGTGCAATTATGATCATCACCGCGATTATTTTTGCCATTAGTGCATTTGGTTCGGGCATTAGCGAAAGCTCGGCCGAGTTTATTTTTTACCGCTTATTTGGTGGCTTAGGTATTGGTGCTGCATCGGTATTGGCGCCGGCTTATATTGCAGAAGTTGCACCACCTGCCCTTCGTGGTCGTTTAGCTACATTACAGCAACTCGCTATTGTATTGGGTTTATTTGCTGCGTTTTTAAGTAACTATTTAATTGCTGATGCAGCTGGTAGCGCGCAAAATATTTTAATGCTTGATACAGCCGCTTGGCGCTGGATGTTTTGGGCTGAGCTTGTGCCTGCAATACTGTTTTTAGTGGGTGTGTTGTTTATTCCTGAGTCGCCTCGTTATTTAGTGGCGCAAGGTAAAGTGGATGATGCAAAAGCGGTATTTAGCAAAATTTCAGACGACAATGCAGATAAACAAATAAGCGATGTTAAAAGCTCCTTACGTAGCGATAAAAAGCCAAGTATTCGCGATTTATTTATTGATGGCAGTAAAAAAGTACACCCGATTGTATGGGCGGGTGTTGCGCTGAGTGTGTTTCAGCAATTTGTGGGTATTAATGTGGTGTTTTATTACGGCTCTGAGCTTTGGCAAGCCGCTGGGTTTGATGAGTCGCAATCGTTATTTATAAATGTATTAGCGGGCACCACTAATATTGTATCGACCTTTATTGCCATTGCCCTAGTTGATAAAGTTGGCCGTAAGCCACTGCTCTTAGTAGGCAGTATTGGTATGTTTATCAGCTTAAGCGCGCTTACTTATATATTTGGTAGTGCAGGCCTTGATGAAGCAGGCAAACTTGCCCTTAGCGATAACATGGGTACGTTTGCACTGATTATGGCTAACTTATTTGTGGTATTTTTTGGCTTAAGTTGGGGCCCTGTTGTATGGGTATTATTAGGCGAAATGTTTAAAAACCGTATTCGTGGTGCAGCCCTTGCTGTTGCAGCTAGCGCACAATGGATTGCTAACTTTGCCATTACCATGACCTTCCCTATTATGCTGGCTAACATTGGCCTTGCCGGTGCTTATGGCTTTTATGCGTTATCGGCACTTATAAGCATATTTTTTG
>NZ_JACJDN010000841.1:0-1401 GCF_014163565.1 Pseudoalteromonas sp. SR45-5
TCTGAAAATATACGCGCAGTTGTATTATCAGTTACCCCATTAATACCGGTAATATTGCCAATCATATCGTTGTTTAAAACGCCATGAACTTGCCAGTCATGCTTTTGCGCATAAGCCGTTAATATTTTTCCACCAAACAAACCCTGCTCTTCGCCCGAAAGCGCCGCGTAAACTACCGAACCATTAAATTTGTATTTACTTAAAACACGAGCAGCTTCAATTACTCCCGCTACACCTGATGCGTTATCATTTGCCCCAGGTGAATCACTCGTAAAGTCCATAACATCACTTACACGAGAATCTATATCACCCGACATAATCACCATGCGATTAGGTTCGCTTGACCCTCGTTGAATAGCCACAATGTTAACTACTTCAACAGGATTAGGAATGCGTTTTTCGCCCGATATAGTGTCCTTTACTTCAATGATTTCCAAACAACCGCCACACTGCGCGGATATTTTTTCAAATTCATTTTTTATCCAGCGCCTAGCCGCACCAATGCCTCGAGTATCCGATTTAGTTTCTGAAAGCGTATGGCGAGTACCGAAATCCACCAGCGTTTGAATGTCACTACCAATACGTTCGGCTGATACTTGAGCTGCTATATCATGTAATTTTTGCTGTTCTGTGTATTGAAGTTGTGTTTTCCCATGTGCTGATAATGCAAGTGTGCAGGCGCCTGCAATTGCAGTAAATTTAAGTAACGTTGTTGTGATTTTCAAAGGTGTTTTAAGCATCTATTAGCTCCTAATTATTATAGTGTAACCATTACTTAACTAAGATTTTATGGCAATACATTTGAGGTAGATGCAGAAAGGAGCACGCTAAAGCGCATTTACAAGAGGTTATTAGGATAGTAAAAAGCCCACTACCTTTTATAGGTACTGGGCCAAAATTTATTATGCATACTTTTAATGAGTGGTTTTAATATCAAATTCTTTCAAAAAGGCCTCATGTCCTCCTAAGCTTGCAAGCACACCAGCAGAAAACATAAATATTAATACAAATGCTAAACAGCTCAAAAACTCCGAACTATTTTCAGGCTTAATATAGTAGTTAAGTAAAAAACCACTCAACACACCTATAAAAGCTATTTTGCTAAATAAAAAGTAACTCGGGATCTCAAATGCCCAAACTGAGGTATTGTTTACAAACTGCCTATATCCATACGTCATAAAAGCCAACATACCAACAATACTAATTGCAAAAGTAGACACTGTGGTTAATACGCTCATATTTTTATAAATAAGCACATACCCTAATCGTAAAGAATAGATAAATACCGCAAACCACGCTAAAACAGCAGGCCCTAGAATCAATCCCATTTCCAATCCTTGAATAACGTCTAAGTAATTAATTGCTAATACAATATTATATTTAGAGGTTAAATTACAAACC
>NZ_JACJDN010000842.1:0-1397 GCF_014163565.1 Pseudoalteromonas sp. SR45-5
TGTAAGCGAGATCAAAAGCCACCTACAACCACCCTGTCGTCGAATTACGCTTCAATAATATCAAAAGCACAAACAAAAAAGCCGCATTAAAAATTAAGCGGCTTTAGATTTAAATATATTATTGGTTATTCGACAGACCAATCCATTGTATTTTCAGCCTTTATAGGCACAACTTCAGAGTCGCCCAATGTATAACTTGCAGGTACTTTCCACGGCTTTCTTTGTAATGTAATTGTATCTGTATTACGCGGCAATTCGTAAAAATCAGGGCCAAAGTGGCTTGCAAACCCTTCAAGCATGTCCAAAGCTCCTGCATCCTCAAATGCTTCAGCATATAATTCAATAGCGGCATGAGCCGTGTATGCACCAGCACACCCACAAGCTGCTTCTTTTTTATCTTTATAATGTGGTGCAGAGTCAGTTCCTAAGAAGAATTTTTTATTTCCACTTATTGCTGCAGCCATTAATGCTTGCTGGTGAATGTTACGCTTGAGAATTGGCAAACAGTAATAATGTGGGCGAATTCCACCCGCTAACATATGATTGCGGTTATAAAGCAAGTGATGCGCTGTAATTGTTGCCGCTACATTGCTAGGTGCATTAACAACAAACTCTACTGCATCTTTAGTCGTAATATGCTCGAGTACAATTTTAAGCTCAGGAAAGTCATTTACTACATCTCCTAAAATTGTATCCAGAAATACTTTTTCACGGTCAAAAATATCAATCGACGAATCTGTCACTTCCCCATGCACTAACAGCAACATGCCTACTTCTTGCATTGCTTTTAAAACTGGATAAATATTTTTTACTGATGTAACACCCGAGTCAGAATTAGTGGTAGCGCCAGCAGGGTAAAGCTTAGCTGCTACTATTTTACCTGTCGCTTTAGCTTTTATTATTTCATCTGGTGTAGTTTTATCCGTGAGATACAAAACCATTAATGGCTCAAAGTTGCCTTGTGGATTTGCAGACATAATGCGTTCTCTGTACGACAATGCCGTATCTGTGCACGTTGCTGGCGGAACAAGGTTTGGCATAACAATAGCGCGGCCCATGTATCTGCTAATATCGCGTACAGTGTCTTTTAACTGGTCACCATCACGTAAATGTACATGCCAGTCATCAGGGCGAGTGATAGTAAGGGTTGTTACAGAGTTTGTATTATTACTTGTCATTACTTTGTTCCACGGCTGAATTTATCCGATCATAGGCATATGATGTTTTCGAGTAAAGATTTTATTAAAAATAAAGTTTTTATATGGATAAAATTACTGAGGTACTATTTAAAGCACAATGAGTAAATTCAATGTTATTAGCTTATTGTAATGATTTATGATTAATTAAAACTCGCTATATTAAAACTTTACAGAGTATTGAAACCACTCATCGCTTTA
>NZ_JACJDN010000843.1:0-1386 GCF_014163565.1 Pseudoalteromonas sp. SR45-5
TGGAATAAATATAAAGGCAGTGAAGTGCGCACGCTGTGGTCATCACGGTTAGATGGCTCAGACAGGCGCCGCATAATTCCAGAAGAGGTATTTATAGAGTTCAGACCTGTTGGGCTGCATAAGGTAGCTCGCTCACCAGATAGCCGTTATATCGCTATTTCGGGCTATATAAATGACCGAGCGACTCGCCAGTTATACGACACCAAAGAAAAAAAACTCATTACCATGTCAGGTGGAGGAGGACATCCTTCATTTAATTGGACCTCAGATAGCGATAATGTGATTTTTTATGCAGATGGTAAACATTACAATTACAACGTATCCACAGCCACACTTACACAGCGTAAAATAATTTATTCAGATGAGCTGTTTTTACTCCCGGACGATAAAGAATTTTTAGCCATAAAGCACGATGGCTTTTGGATACATAAGTTTAATGGTGAAGTAGTACGCAAAGTTAATTTTGGTTTTCCACGTAAGTGGGAGATGAGAAATCACCGAATTTCACCCGATGGTAAGTATTTAACATTTATGACGCATGGTAGAGATGATTTTCACTTCCACTGGGTGAATATTGCAAACCCTGAAATAGAGCACTCAGAAAAAGGGGAGGGAAATGGTGTTATTTTCTCTCCAGAAGAAGATTACCTATTAGAGTATACAATAAAACATTCAAAAGAGCGTGATGAAAAAGGTTTCTATCTTTCAGAGCGCGTCATAAAAACAAAAAACATTGTGACAGATGAGCAGTTAGAGACGTTAATAAAAGAAAAATATATATGGGGTATGAGATCTTTAACTCCTATCGCTATTACAAACTTAGTAGCTCAAGAAAGGTAGTATTGATTATGCACGATATTAGCAAAGGATCTGCAAGCCCAATAGTGTATTTATTAACTGGATATGTTGAAAACAACAAACCCGTGAGTAAATTAACGCCAGTAGCAAACCGATTTGTGGTTGCTGAACAGCCTGATTCGGCTGTTTATGATGTAAAAAAGCCTATTGTATTAAAAACGAATAAAGCCGGTATTTTATCCACGATAAACAATGAATCTTTAGAGGCGCGTCAGCCCTTTCATGCCTACACGGCTAATAATAATCAACGACCTATAATCATTCCACCCATGGAGTCCATTGGCCTCATTGCCAATAATAACCCTAGTGGATGGGCTAAAGAGTTTGTTGATAATTTAAAAAATTACAGTAGTACAAATACACCATTATTAAAGTTACAAACAATCCCTATTACTAACTTAAAGCAACCAGCAGAAAATGATGAAAACGGTGTCTATAATCAGTGGTATGCAAAAGAAATAACTCAAAAAAAAGTCACAAGTATCCAGGCTTATGTTCTGGCTAAAACGCGAGCAGTAGTATTAAGTA
>NZ_JACJDN010000844.1:0-1384 GCF_014163565.1 Pseudoalteromonas sp. SR45-5
GCATTAAAAACGGCAGGATTTAATGTTTTGCATTTAACACTTGACGATACAGCTGACGACAAAGATTTAATTGAATTACTCAAGCGAATTGCTGATAAATACCAATGCGAAACTATTGAATATCAATATCCTGATGAGTTTAGGCTTAAGTCTCAATTAGCTAAGTTTAAAAGTGATGGCTCATTTGATGTAATTGCCACAGATACTGAACATTTTTTATTACCGTTCACCGATATAAAAACACGCTTTACAAAAAACAAGCATGTGACAATGGAGCACTTCTATCGTGCTATGCGTAAGCAGTTTAATATATTAATTGATGATACTAAGCCAACCGGTGGCAAATGGAATTTTGACAGTAATAATCGTAATAAATTTTCCAAAGCTGACTTAGCGTGTATACCAAAACCTAAGCTATTCAATAATGATGTTAAGAACATCATTTCTCGCTTAAATAAGCACAAGATCGTTTACTTTGGCGAAATAGCCGATCAGAAACTAGAGTGGCCAACAACGCGTAAACAAGCCATTGAATCTCTCGAATACTTTTGCGAGCATTTACTTAGTTGCTTTGGTCACTTTCAAGATGCGATGACAGATCAAAGTAAAAATAATACCAGCTTGTACCATAGCCGATTATCGTTTGCCCTAAACGCAAAAATACTCCACCCGTTATATGTAATCAAACGTGTAATAAGAGAATACGAACAAAGACCAAGTGAAATATCCCTCTCGCAAGTAGAGGGCTTTACTAGGCAAATATTAGGTTGGAGAGAATATGTACGTGCCATTTATTGGATTAACATGCCCGACTACGCTGTTAAAAATCAACTGCAAGCCAAAAACACACTACCATCTTATTTTTGGAACAGCTCAACAAAAATGAATTGCCTAAGCCACTCATTAAAACAAAGCCTTGAAACCGCTTATGCCCACCATATTCAACGCCTAATGGTTATTGGAAACTTTTGCATGCTTACAGGAATAAACCCTGATAACGTAGATAACTGGTACCTAGGTGTTTATATTGATGCCATAGAGTGGGTAGAGATGCCCAACACCCGAGGAATGAGCCAGTTTGCCGATGATGGAATAATTGCGACTAAACCTTATGCTGCAAGCGGTAACTACATTAATAAGATGAGCGATTACTGCAAAAGCTGTCAGTACGATGTTAAACAAAAAGTAGGTGATAAAGCTTGCCCGCTAAATAGCCTGTACTGGCATTTCATGAATAAACACAGAGACAGGCTAGAAAAGAACCCACGTATTGGTATGGTATATAAAAATTGGGATAAACAAGAAAAAACACTCCAAGAACAAACGCTGCAACAAGCAACCTACTACCTTAATAATTTAGAAGCGCTGTAAACAAAAAAGCCGC
>NZ_JACJDN010000845.1:0-1377 GCF_014163565.1 Pseudoalteromonas sp. SR45-5
GCTTTAATAAAAATAGTATAGCTTTTTTTTCCAGACGAAACTTCAAACTTAGTGGTAGAAATATGGGCTGGGACTATTTTGAGTCGAATTTTTCAAAAAATGTAGATGTTGTTTTTCCTGAAAAAATCCGCTTAGATGAACAGCTTAAGAAAATATTATCAGCACGCACTCTCGTTTTTGAGGAAGGAAGTTCAATTCACCTACTCGATCTGTTGCCAAAATTAGATAAGAAAATTATTTTTATAAAGCGGAGAGCTGGTTCGAGCTACCTTGAAACATTACTAGAAAATAAAACAGATGAGCTAGTTATTTATAATGATATAAAAGAAAGCCCATTAATTTTTAAAAAGGATGCTAGGCATAATGTTTGCTCGAGATTTAATCAACCAGAGTCTTTTTTCTCTTTTCTCAAAAGTATGAAAGTAATAGATGCCTTAAATAGTTTTAACTCGAATGCATTTATTGAGGAAGAGGAAAAGGATATAAATAACTATCTATTAGATAGAGTAAAGGCTGATAATGAATATTTTAGATGATTCAATAGAGATAAATGGAGTTAGATACGAAGATAGCTCTCTTATATTCAATGTTTACAGTAGTATAAAGACTCACCTTGAGTTTATTTACGTTAATGACAAACGCTACTCAATAATTGAAAATTGTTTTTCAATTATATTAGATGAGAGCGAAAAATTCATTATAACGAATGTTTATTTTATTATTGATGGCATTAAACAAGATATTAGTATAAGCAATCTCCCCCAGCTCTTTGGTAAGTTCCCAGAAGCGAAGCTTGAGCACTCGATAAAGTTATTTATATCTCGACAAAATGCACTGCACATCAAGCAACCTTATCTCAGAATTGCGAATGGTATTAACTATGGTTATAGAGTTATTGAAAATAGCAGCTATAAAGATAAGGTTTTGGCTGAAAGTGTAATGTTAGGGCTAATTTTATTAACTTATCGACTTGATTCAAGCGAAAATTGTAAACAAGATAAATTCCACCTTAGACTTTCGTTATACTATGTACTCATGCAACTTTATATTTCAATGGGAAGCGAGGAGAGATTTTTAAAAATCTCCGGTGAGCTTGTGAAAACAGTATTATTTTTGAGAGAAAGATATAACTTCAAAGATTCATATTATAACGTTGTTAAATCATTCATACTGATCTCCCTCTATACGAAAAAGGCAAAACAAGGTTTATCAGCAGTTATTTTCTCATTTTGCTTGCGGCTAGGCAAAAATGCTTTTGCAGGTTTTAATGATTCTAGGGTTGAAAAAACATTTGAAGAGCTTTCTGAGTCCATTAGTGATCTATCGTTATTAAAAAAAATAGCCAATGATAGTTATCAAGAGTCTGGTACTTTTTAC
>NZ_JACJDN010000846.1:0-1369 GCF_014163565.1 Pseudoalteromonas sp. SR45-5
GGTTTTTCTTCGTTAAATTTAGCTCTAAATACAAGCTCGTCAGAATTTGAAAGCTTTGCAATATCGAATGGATCGACTTGTTCAGAAAGCCCTGTTTTAGCAAGCTTAGGCCCAGGAAGCTGCCAAAAGGCGGGCATTTTTGGCAAAAAAAGCAGTAAAAATATAGCTAAAGGAAGCGCTAAAAGTAGCAGTTTACCGCTTTGTTTAGAGGCTATTTTTAAATTATGTTTGGACTCGAGTAAGCCAAGTACTGCAAAGTTTAATATGTATAAACCACTTACAGTTAAAGTTGTTAAAATGCTTTGATTAAATAAATACACCGATGAGAGTGAAAAAAACGTAAGCGTTGTAATTCCATGATAGTGTTTTTTGGTTTTAGCCTGTAGCAGTTTAAATAAACTAGCAAGTAGCAGCATGGCCACAAATAAAATAACCGTATCCGACATGCCTACTGTGTAGAGCATTAAACCCAGTGACACACCTGCGAGTATATTTGCCAGCCAAGCATTTGGCTTTGGTTTATTACTCAGCGTTATGTAAAAGTTCCATGCACAAATAAGTGAAAGTACACCAACAAAAACAAGCGGTAAATGTGATACAAAAAATACAATCAAACATGCATATATAAAAGAAAGCGAATAATTTATTACTTTTTCGTTTTTAAGTATGTCCATTACACATCACCATTAAATGAGCATAAGAATTCTAAGCATTGCTGCTTATGTTGCTGTCCGGTATTTGTATTTATTGTTTTATTCGGTAGCTTTAATATAAAAGGGGTGTTTTTCTCGGTTGCTTCACACACTAAAAAGCATAACTGGCTTAACCTTTGTTCTGTATCTCCATTCATTAACGTAAAATCGAAGAGCGCATTCGCTGTTTTAAAGTCTACAAACTCTTTAACTAACAACTGCTGTGTCTTTGCGTAATGCTTCCACGACACTCTTTGCAAGCCCATCTCAGGTAAATGTGGGATAAGAGACTCAAACTCTTCGCTACCAGATTGTGTAGAAATACCTTTATCGGCTTGCTCATCAAGCATAGAAACATGCGCATCACAGTGAACCTGTTCAAGTGACGGGTACACAAATACTTCTTCTTGTAATTGAATGTAGCTCCAAACAGTTATCAAACCAAAGGGATAGTTACTCGCTATTTTAATACGTTGCACTGAGTACTTACCGCGTGAGCTGTAGGGTAAGTTGAGTGTGAGTACCTGAGGTTTACTATCAACTTGGCCGGTATGTTTGTGAGTTTGCTCACTACCTTGATATGTTAAATTAATAGATTGAGTTACTGAAGGGCTTTGTAATTCAAATACAATACTCGGTTTTTGAGGAGCGTAGCTGTTAAATGCATCTTTAAATTT
>NZ_JACJDN010000847.1:0-1366 GCF_014163565.1 Pseudoalteromonas sp. SR45-5
CCTCAACTAAGTTATAGAGGACACTTCTAATATCAGATACTTTTGTTTTTTCTAATTGTTCAGTTAAAAATTGGGTACTTTTGATAGCCTCAGCAACCTCACGTTGCTTTACTTCACGGTTAATATCTTCTATTAACCAGTTAACCCATTGCTGGGCTATAACTGGAGAAATATGCTCAACAGAAAGTGTAATAGTGGAGCTTTCTGGCTCTGAATTTGTATCAACTATTTTTGAAAATACTTTATAGGCTTCTTGCATTGATGGTTTAGCACGCTTTGGAGCCTTTACTTCTCGAATCCACTTATCTTCTAAAGGTAGGTATAATGCTTCATTATATGATATTGAGTTACTCGACATATCCCAACTTTTAGCTGCCATTAAATCGGGTAGTATTGCGTGCTTCTCAATAAAGTTACTGATAAATTTACGCGATTTTAATATTTCAAGTGCCAATTGAGTTTTATTTCCACTGCCTCCGCCAATGTCTACTCCAGCTAGCCCTGCTAAACCACCAAACTCACTAGCTAAACCAGCCAAGCCATTTGACTCTTTTGATTCTGCTGCAATCAATACTGCTTCAGCCTTGTATATATTAGGTAGGTTAAGTGCATAAATTACAGAAGCCACAGCAAAAAAACTGGTCACTATAAAGATAAAGAGCTTCCCAGCCCATATGCTAGTTATTAGCTCACGTATGTCCAATTCATCATCTTGGTTATATGAAGCATTTGCCTCACATCCAACCTTGCCACTTTGTTTAGTCATTGCGTATTTATCACTTAATCTATTACTGAATAAAAATATGGTTAATTTTAGCTATAAATATTCTATATACTACTTATAGCAGCAACGGCTACGCCCAGCTGATAGAGAATCTGAGTTGCAGTGCTCCAAAGTGTAAGTCTATCCATATGATCTGCATTCATAGGTATAACAATCGTGTCACCTGGTTCTAATTGTTCTGCATTATTAGCTGCAAACCAGCCACCTGTATTTGGTATTTTAACTGAACCATTAGCTTTAATAATGTAAATTCGGTCTTCAGCCGCACGCTCTTTAAGGCCACCACTTAGCGCTATATAATCATCAACACTAACACCTGACTTATATAGATGTGACGTTGAGTAGTTGACTTCACCTATTACGCTGATTGAATCGCGCTTGCTTGGTACATAAAGTGTATCGCCATCTTGCAGTACTAAGTTTTGTTGATTATTTACAATTAAAGGTAAATCAATTACTAAACGTCCTACAGCTTCAACACTTGCGAGGTCGTTTAACAGCTTGTTCATTTCTTCATAAGAAAGTGTGTTACTGCTTACAGAGTTTTGGAAGCTCTTAGAGGCGATGTCGCGGCGAAGCTCT
>NZ_JACJDN010000848.1:0-1356 GCF_014163565.1 Pseudoalteromonas sp. SR45-5
CATTGCTGCAATCATTGAAATTATCATAATAAACACCTAGTACTTTATTCTTAAACAAAGAAAAAGGAGCATAAGCTCCTTTTTAGTAAATTCTATTTAATTAACGCTCGTAGACAACTTCTACGTCGTAATCATCTTCATCCCAGTCATCCCAATCATCATCATTGCCCTTACCTTTAGTGGCTTTTTCATGATAGGTATCCCACTTAAATTCAACTTCTTCATCTTCCACTTGTACAAACTTCTCTTTAGGCATGCTATCAAGTAGTGTCATTATGTTGTGGATTAATGGTTGAGTGTTAAGTTTATTAATTGCTGAAATGTGATAGATATTTTCAGTTTCGCCCAGCTCTTCTGCAATCGATTCGCATAACGCTTTTGCTTCATCCTCTGGTAATAAATCTATTTTATTAAATACTAACCAGCGTGGCTTCTCAGCTAATTTAGGGCTGTATTGGTACAGTTCGTTAATAATCGAAAACGCATTATCAACAGGGTTTGAACCATCTACCGGCATTACATCAATGATGTGTAATAACACACGACAACGCTCTAAATGTTTCAAAAAGCGAATACCTAGGCCTGCGCCATCAGATGCACCTTCAATTAGACCCGGAATATCGGCTATAACAAATGATTTATTTGCTTCAGGACGTACTACACCTAAATTAGGAATAAGCGTCGTGAATGGGTAATCAGCTACTTTTGGTCTTGCTGCAGATACACTGCGGATAAACGTAGATTTACCGGCATTTGGTAATCCAAGTAAACCAACATCAGCTAATAATAGTAACTCTAATTTTAAGTTACGTACTTCACCTGGTGTGCCTAATGTTTTTTGACGAGGTGCTCGGTTAGTACTTGATTTAAAACGCGCATTCCCCAAGCCGTGGAAACCACCTTTTGCAACCAAAATTCGTTGACCATGTTGCGTTAAATCGCCAAGTCCCTCTTGGGTATCAACATCCATGATGCGCGTGCCTACAGGCACCATAACAAACAAGTCATCAGCTTTTCGGCCTGTACAATTACGGCTACGACCGTTAGTACCACGTTCAGCTCTATGGAAGCGCTCAAACTGATAATCAATTAAGGTATTTAAGTTTTCATCAGCTTGTAGATAAACACTACCACCGTCTCCACCGTCACCGCCGTCTGGTCCACCATCTGGAACATATTTTTCACGACGGAAAGACACGATGCCGCTGCCACCGTCTCCAGCTTCTGCGCGAATTTCTACTTCATCTACAAACTTCATGATTACTCACTTTAGGGATTGGCTTGTTTAATAACTCTATTATATACCCAAGCCAGCACAAATGCAGGCTTGGGTATATATTGGCTGACTACAAAACA
>NZ_JACJDN010000849.1:0-1352 GCF_014163565.1 Pseudoalteromonas sp. SR45-5
GTCTTTTGCCATATATTATTACAATACCCAATTACATTACTCTTACGGAACTGTTTATGTATTTTTACGCTGCACGCCAACCTATTTTAGACAGAGATAAAAAGCTCATCGGGTATGAACTTTTATTTCGCGATGGCGTTGATAACGTATTTCCTGATATAGATGGTGACGAGGCAACTACACGACTAATTGAAGGTAGTCAGTTTAATTTCGGCTTAGAAGATTTAACCGACAATAAACCCGCCTATATAAATTTCACCCTAGAAACGCTATCAAAGGGCTACCCAACACTATTGGGCAAAGATACTGTAGTTGTAGAAATCCTTGAAACTGTGCAACCTGGGAAGCGATTATTAGCCATAGTGAAAGATCTAAAAGATAAAGGTTACACTATTGCTCTTGATGACTATATTCATCAGCCTGTTTGGCGCCACTTTTATCCATTTATTGATATTATTAAAATAGACTTTTTAGCATCTGATATAGATACAATAAAAACGGTTCTTAATGATTTAAAACTGCACTCGCATATTAAGTTACTTGCCGAAAAAGTAGAAACCTATGAAATTTACCAACAAGCTCTAGAGCTTGGTTTTGATTATTTCCAAGGATTTTTCTTCTCAAAACCTGAAATGGTACAAAGTAAGGCTCTACCGCCTTCAGAAATGGCATTAGCTGAATTACTTTACGAAACATCAAGCGTTGATATGGATCTTAAAAAAATCACTGATGTGTTTGAGCGTGATGTAAACCTATCTTACAAATTACTTAGGTATTCAAATTCTGCTGCCTTTGCAAGGCGTGCTGAAATAAGTACCATTAAGCAAGCCCTTATAGTGCTTGGTGCTAACGAAATTAAAAAACTATTATCATTATTATTTGCAGCGCAAGTATCAGCAGATAAACCTATAGAGCTAATTAGGCTATCGCTTACGCGCGCTCGTTTTGGTGAGTTACTCGCTATATCCCATGGACAATTTAAAGATACCGGCATGGCATTTTTAACCGGTATGATGTCTCTTATGGATGCTATTTTAGATGAGAGTATGGAAAGCGTTATGAAAAAGCTTCCACTTTCGAATGACATAAAAGCAGCGTTATTAAACGATGAAGGCTTGCTGGCAAAATATTTAAACTTAGTTAAGTATTATGAACAAGCTAACTGGTCAGCCGCAAACGAATTAACGAAAGAGCTAAACCTAGGTGAAAAAGTTCCTGATGCCTATCATGAAGCACTGACTTGGGTTAATGAGCAAATGCAGTTAGTAGTTAACGAAAAATAAGTAACCCGAACTCTGGTTAAGATATTTACTAATTTATTGAATTATAATGATATCTAAGTTTATTTTTCT
>NZ_JACJDN010000084.1:0-9417 GCF_014163565.1 Pseudoalteromonas sp. SR45-5
CGCCACCCGCACCAAATGCAGCAGATATAAAAGAAGTAAAGCCCGCGGTGATCATCATTAATAAAAACAAAAATAAAGACATACTGTCGGGAAGTAAAAAGTCCATAAAACTCCACTGCCTATTTAGGTACTTTAAAGTCGCACAATAAAAGGTACCACATACACCTATAGCAAGTGTTATAAGCCTCTATTTCAGGCAATGTATTATGTTGCGTTGTTTTTGCACTTTGTTTGCACATTTAACAAATATTATACATTCAACTTCATTACCGGATATTTCTGATGAGAAAACTTAACGCACCAATTTTAGCACCGCTTGCAGTGTGCATACTTGCACTGAGTTTAGCTGCCTGTAACGGTAGCGATACTCAAAGTAGCGTCGTAACTGAAACAACCACCGATGAGGGCACTACAACAGATACTTCAACCGATTTTGTTGTAGAAGTTGACCCTTTTAACTTTGAAAGCGATGCGCTCATTTCATCAATTACCACTCAAACATGTACGCTAAGTAATGGCGATGAAACTTCATGCTACAAAATTGATATTGCAGGTGCGCCTTCAAATTACGAGATTGGTGTATTTTGCCCTAGAAATATCACATCAACAGCAGACGAAGCCGGTATTTGGTTTGATGGCACCGGTGAGGTTTACGATATAACTGGCGACTTTATTTTAAATCTACCAACATTATATAACGATAACCATTGGCAGCTATACGACGAAGGTACAGGCCTGGTAAATGTAACAGACACACAAGAATCGTGTGATGGTGCTGCACGTCCAAACGTAGAGGAGCAATACCAAAATCACTGCGTAGAATGCTCTATTGATTATGTTGATGGCGGTATATCAGAATCATTTTTAATACCAATAACGCCTGTTGCAACCACTCAAAATAGCAGTATTGGTAACACTAATGTAGGTGTTGCTCTCAATGGTGTTGTACTTGCTGCACCCGCCCCTGTTGAGGCTATTTTAGGCGCATACACTATTGCAGCCTTTGATGATTGCGCTGGGCATATTAACTTAGTAGCAGGTTATCACTACCACGGTGAAGCAGGCTGTAGCCAAACACAAATCCAATCAGATGGTCATGCCGCCATGATGGGTTATGCACTCGATGGATTTGGTATATTTGGCATGCTTAACGAAGATGGATTAGAACCCACTGATTTAGATGAATGTAGAGGCCACACCGACGATACACGCGGATACCACTACCATGCAGCCGATGTATCTGAAAACATGTTTATTGGTTGTTTTAAAGGTGCTACCGCAAGATAACTCGCATTCTGGCCAAATAATTAACTGAGATACTAATGAAAATATTTAACGTAATAAAAGCACTAACCACTGGCTTTTTACTTGCTACCTCATGCTCAGCGCTAAGTCATGCAGGCCACGGCTCAAACGCGCCTTGGGAAGCATGTGAAGAAAAAGCCATTAATGAAGGTTGTAGCTACACAAGCCATGATAAAAAAGCGACAGGCACATGCCAAGCAATGAACAAAGTACTTATGTGCGTTCGAAATAAACCACTTGAAACATTAATAGACAAAGCAACCCAACCTGCCAGTGATCAAAAGCAATCTGTAAAATCACTCGCAAAACGATAAAGTAAAGTAACAGCTACACGCCAAAGTCTTAACGCTGTTTGTTAAGGCTTTTTTAATCACAAATCATTAGAAAGCATACCCTTTATCTGTTAAATTAGCTTTGTGTATCAAATAATAAAAATAAAATTCCAAAAATGGAATTACACAAGCAAGGTACTAACGTGAGCGCTACATTTAAAATTGTTTTTAATGGTCAGTTATATCAAAATACTGACCTTACCTCTGCCCAAGAAAAACTTAGCCAACTTCTAAATATTCCTCATAATATTGTTGTTCAGTTATTTGATGGAAAAGCTTACGCTTTAAAAAAAGACTTATCGAGTATTGATGCTGTTAAAACAGAATCCTCACTAAAAAAGCTAGGATTAATTACTAAAGTAGAACCGCAACTCTCTACTGTAACCTCTCAATCTAAAAATAATCAAATAGCACTCACTGAGCACAACAAAAATACAGATAAACACATTAGTGAAATTACTGACGGCAAAAGTATTTCAATACAAAACGAACGCCTAGATACAAACGAAGCCCCAAATACAGCTGCAGCTATTAAGCAAAGTTATAATAAATATAAATTACTGCGTAACACTTTAAAAAGCGGATTGTACTTTTGCTATTGCGCACTTTGTATTATTACCATAATAGGCGTAGGGATCAGTGTTAATGCACTTAAAAACAATTTTGGCACTCTAAATAACGGAACTACAAATAACACAACTACAAACAACTTAAGTTACCAAAATTATAAACAATATTTGATTGATCAAAATAGCCTAAATCAACCAGCAAAAAAAGTAACAAACGAGCAAGCAGCTAGCCCTACACAGCAAAAAAGTAATGAGTACTTTAGACGCTTTTCATCGCTAATAAATAGCTACGCGCAAAGTACAGGACAAGCTGATATAAAAACGATGGGGGGCGATAAATTACAACAGCACCTGCAAGAAATAGATGACCTAGGCCCTAAAAATGAATTTTGGCAGCAACTGGTACAACTTTCAAAAGGCTTAGATAACGATAAGCATGTAATAGGGATGCTAAACAATACTGATCCCGCCAAAGTACAATGGATAAACGCGGTAGATTGGATCAGCCAAAGCTATATTAGGCAACAGCAAAACTCGCAAACTACAAACAATTCTCCTGTCACTACCTACGAGCCAAGTAACCCTATACTTAACCTAACGTTGTTAATAAGTATGCTGTCGTTATTTAGCCTGCTTGTGATTGCAATAAAAATGAAGCTACGCGCAATAAGACATTCTTAAACTTTATTTTATAAACTCCATAAAAAAACCCGCAAATTTGAATTAACAAATTTGCGGGTTTCTTATGGTTTTCGAATAACGAGTTCAAAAACCTTTATTGGTGGAGCTGGGGGGATTTGAACCCCCGTCCGAAAAGCCTCGACCGTCGGTACTACATGTTTAGTATTGTCATTTAATTAACCTTTAAGTCCCGGACAAACACGGTAAATAAAGGCGAGGCCGCTTAGTTTTAACGCTTCAACCCCGGCCAGGGTTTCCGTCGCGATCAGGTGTTAGGGTGACACTCCAAAATCCAGTCCACAAGAATACATGGAAGGAGCGCTAGCCAGCCTAAGCTGCTAGAGAGTAGTTATCGTCGTTTGCGATTACTTTAGGTTGCGGCTGTTTAACGAGGCAAACCGCACCTCGACATGCACCTTGGGCTTCTTGAATTCCGTCGAATCCTAATCAGCCCCTGAATTAGTAACTCAATTCAGAGCGTGCAAACAGTATAACTGAGTAAAGTACTGATACTCAAGGCCTAGTAACGCTTTATTTTAATTGCGTGCACTAACCGAGCATTAAGTAACCAAAATTTAGTTTATGCAAGCCCATATAAACATTTGCTTAACAATGTGTTTAACCTGTGTTCAAATAAGGAGTTAAGGTTTTTGTCATTTCTAAACCTTTAGTTGTAAAAAACAAAAATAATAACAGGCATAGAGTAGGGAATTAATAAATGTCGGTTTTTTCATTTGATCAAAATACAGGGTTTGTCTCTTTAGTTAGTCACCCTATTGATAGTGGCTTTCCTGTTACGAGTACTCAGCTTACGCAAATGCTCGAACAATCTGAGTTTAGTGAGTACGAAGCTGTCATTGCCAATATTGGAAAGCTTTTTGCGCCAACTAAAAACTATCAGGAAGTATCACTTGTCGTTGCTAAAGCGGTAGATGCGTCGCTTGTCATTAATATTGATGAAAAAAACATGGTCGCAGAAGCAACATTAACTACCGCTAAAGGTGGTGCGCTTTTGTCTATGGAAGGTGCGCAAAAAGCGCTTGCTGATGCAGGTGTTAAAAAAGGAATAAGCCCACGCGCGCTTGATACCTTTTTAGGCCAGCAGTTTGAAAAACCAGCAGGAAGCTCTTATAGCGCCATAATTGCACATGGGCGTAATCCTAAAAAAGGCAGCGATGCTAAATTTGTGCGCTTATGCTCAACAGCCCAAGACCGTGTGCTTAGCCCACAAGCTAAGGAAGGTGGTAAGGTTGATATGAAAAATCTTGGCGCTATTATCACCGTAAAACCTGGTACTCCCTTAATGCAGCGTATTGCCGCTACTCCTGGAGAAGATGGCTATACGGTATTTGGCGATTCAATTAGTGCAAAACCAGGTACAGATCACCAACTCCAGCCTTTCGAAGGCACAAAAGTAGATCCTAATAATCCTAATATGCTTATTGCCGACTGCAAAGGTGTGCCCGTTGCCCTACCCCGAGGTATGCGTGTAGATGACGTTTTATGCTTTGATAACGTAGATGTAAGTACAGGCCACGTTGATTTTGATGGTAGCGTAATTATTACTGGCGATATTAAAGACGGCATGCGTGTAAAAGCCAATGGTGATATTACGGTACTGGGTTTTGTAGAATCAGGAGCTGTTGAAAGTAAAAGTGCGGTAACCATTATGCTTGGCGCAATTGGTAGAAAACGTGAAGGCGAGGAAGCATTTACATGCTCTATAACCGCTCTGCGAACTATTTCTATTGGTTATGCTCAGTACTGCAATATTAAATCCGAACAAGATTTATTTATTGAACGCCAAGCTCTACATTGTGATTTAAGTGCTAGGCGGTTAATACGTGTAGGCAAAGCAAACGATCCGCGAGGTAAAATTATTGGCGGTAATATTTTAGATGCTATGCGCATTGAAACGGGTGAGCTAGGCGCGCCAGCCGGTACTAAAACGCGCGTATTTTTAGCGCAACTCTGGTTTGAGCTTCGCCAAAAGCAAACACAAATAACCGATTTTGAAAAAGTACTTGCGACTAAAGTAACCGCTTTACAACAGGCTCGTGAAAAAGCGAGTAAAATTGCGGGGGCTGCTCAGCGCCAGCAATTCATGAATAAGATAACTGAAAATGAAAAGCATATAAAAATACGCTCTGCACATATTCATCGTCAAAAACTACTTATTAAGCAAAAAATAGTGCAATTACTTGCCAGTAGTCGTTTAAAAGTAAATGAATTAATGCACCCTGGTGTGGAGCTTAAAATAGCGAAAGATTCTAAACAATTTTCGCGTATTTACCCGCCCCACCTAGTTAAGCTAACTGAGGGTAAAATTACTCAGACGTTTTAGTTTCTTCGTTATTTTGTGTATCAGTTTCAACTTTGTTATTAGCGTCGCAATCATCAGTTGGCGCTAATGGCCAACCACCTAATTGCTGCCAGCGATTTACTATTAAGCAATAAAGCTCAGCTGTACGTTCTGTGTCGTAAAGCGCTGAGTGTGCTTGGCTGTTATCAAACTCGATACCTGCCGCTCTACATGCTTTTGCTAATACAGTCTGCCCTAACGCTAAACCCGCTAAAGATGTTGTATCAAAGCTTACGAACGGATGAAATGGCGTACGCTTAATGTTATTACGCTCTATTGCTGCATTTAAAAAGCCATGATCGAATGCGGCATTATGCGCCACAATAACTGAGCGTTGGCACCCAGCGGCCTTTTGCGCTTTGCGTACTACTTTACATATTTCTTTAATTACTTCATCTTCAGGTACTGCGCCACGTAATGGTGAAAACGGGTCTATACCGTTAAAGTCAATGGCTGCTTGTTCTATATTAGCGCCTTCGAATGGCTGAACATGAAAATGAACAGTATGATCTATGCTGAGCAGTCCTTCGTCATCCATTTTTAAAACAGAAGCTGCTATTTCTAACAAGGCATCTGTTTCTTTGTTAAAACCAGCAGTTTCAACATCAATAACAACAGGAAAAAATCCACGAAAGCGTTTTGCGAAAGGTGTTTGCTCAGTATTTGCCATAGTCTTCTTTGTTTATACGTGTAAGCTGACTATTATGTCAAAATTGATGCCCCCTAGGCTAGGGGATTTAAGTATTTATTGCTTTAAAATTGTAGGCACATAACTTGCTTTAACTTGTAAGTTAGTTACGTAGAGAACAAACTAATCATTGCAGTCGTTAATTTGCCAAATTATTGGCATTCCCGGATAGCTGGAGAGCACCATGAAGTATAAGTTGTTATTTATTAGCCTTAGTATAAGTGCAGTGCTTTGCAGTACTCACTCGCAAGCTGCTATGCGCCAATACACAGCAACCCAAGACAACTCCAACTGGGAAGTCGTTAAAACAACGCGCTTACAATGCCAATTAAATCATGAAGTTCCTTATTATGGGGAAGCTATTTTTAAAGCTTCAGCAAGTAAAAATAAAAACTTAACGTTTAATTTAGATATGGTTGTACGCCCAGATAATTACGCAATAGCTGGTTTAAAAGCCGTGCCACCGTCTTGGCGAGCAGGCTTACCGGCCCGTGATATTGCAAATATGAAATTACTTAAAAAGTTTGATGGTGAGCTGGGTAATAAAACCGCATGGGAGATGCTTAGCGAGCTTGAAAAAGGCTACTACCCTACTTTTTATTATCAAGACTGGCAAAACAGTGCCGATAAAATTGCCGTTGGTATATCGAGTGTAAACTTTAAACAAGCTTACTGGGCTTTTTTACAATGCCGTGATGAGCTACTCCCTTACAGCTTTGAAGATATTTCGTTTACTGTAATGAACTATCAATCTAACAGCAGTAAATTAACTAAATCGTCGCAACAACGCCTTGATAAAATTGCTGAGTATTTAAAAAATGATGCAAGCATAGAGTCCATTAGCATTGACTCATACACCGATAGTTATGGCGGACGCTGGAATAACTTAGATTTATCGCGCAAGCGCGCCAAAACTATAAAAGATTATATGGTGAGCTTAGGTGTTGATGAAGCAAAAGTACAAACCACCGGCTTAGGCGAAAAACGCTTTGTTGATAATAACGATAACATTTTAGGCCGAGACAAAAACCGTCGTTTAATTATTCAAATAGAGAAAATGTAGTAAAACTAATTGTGTTTACTTTCTTTAGCTTTAAAAACTTATCACCAAATTGAAAAATGTAGTAAAACTAATTTGCGCTTACTCTCTTTTGCTTTAAAAATTTATCACCAAATTGGAAAAAAACCAGACTAATTAAAATAATAACCGCACCAATGATTAGCTCTTGGCTTAATGGCTCATTGTTTAGCCAAGCTCCTAAGCCTAAAGCAAAGCTAGGAGTTATGAGCGTAGTAAGTGATACCGTACTCGCATTTAGGTTTTGCAGTACATGAAAATACGCCAAAGCCCCAACTAAAGATCCAAACACACCTAGATAACCAATTGCCCACAATGATTTTGCACTCCAGTTTTGTATATGCAACTGACCATCTAATAACCACCAAGCAATAAAAAAGAGTGGGGTTACAAAAACTAAGGCACCAAATGTTGTTGCCATAGGGTGAATCGCAATTTGTACGCGTTTAATCATCACACCACTTAAGCTAAAAAAGCAGACAGCCATAAACACATAAAGTAACCCGAGCCCTTGAGTTTGCGAGTTTTGTACTTGGTTATAACTAACAAAATATAAGCCGATTAAGGCGCACGCTAACGCCACTAATTTAATCGGGCTAAATTTAGGTTCATTTAGTAATTGCTGAGCAAGCAACCCTGACAAAATAGGTGCAAGGCCAAACATAAGCGAAATAATACCCGAAGGGACTGTTTTAGCTGCCATATAGCTCAACAACATACCGCCAAAAATACCTATACTCGAATAAAAATAAAGTAAGCATGCATTTTTGCTCCAAGGTACTCTAATGTTTGTTATGGCAACAATTAAACCACCTAAAAACAACCCCACCAGCATACGCATTAATACAGCAAGCGTTGGCGATACTGTTTCACTGCTCCACACAATCCCCAGTGGTGTAGTAGACCAAATGAGAACCATAAAAAAATACGATACTTTTACCGGCACATGCCAATCCTTAGCGTTTTATAACGCAATCCAACGTATATAAAATTATACCCTCACCACCCTATTTTAATACTTTTAAATGCATACAAGTCCTTAATAAATACAGTTGTAAATTGTAGGTTACATTTTAATACCGCTCTTTTATTACAAAACTATTTGAGATTTGAGTAACTAGTTATATCGTGCATGTATATTAATAATAATTAAGGTAATTAAGTGCTTAAAAATAAAACAACTGGAAGCATGTTAATTGTTGCAGGCACAACTATTGGTGCAGGTATGTTGGCATTGCCAATTGCATCTGCCGGGCTTGGGTTTAGTACTGCACTTGCATTAATAATTGCTAGCTGGTTACTAATGACCTACACCGCACTACTCATGCTAGAGCTACACCAATATGCACCACGCGATGCAACGTTAAATACGTTGGCTAAATTATGGCTTGGAAAGCGCGGACAATACATCGCGAATTTTTCGATGGTTTTTTTATTTTACGCTTTATGCGCTGCTTATATAGCAGGTGGTGGTGCACAACTTCAAGCGCGTATAAATATAGGCTTTGATGTAAATATAGCCCCACAGTTTGGCTCTGTGATCCTCGCTGTTATTATTGCAAGTGTGGTAACACTGGGCACTAGCAAGGTAGATAAACTAAATAGAGTGTTATTTACAATAAAAATTATTGTATTAGCTAGTTTGTTTTACATGCTAACCCCTTATGTACAAGGTAAGCATTTATTAGAGATGCCTGTAGAGCAAGGGTTAATCCTTTCGGCTATACCGGTTATATTTACTTCGTTTGGCTTTCATGGCTCTATTCCTTCAATTGTTAAATATGTTGGTGTAGAAATAAAAGTACTGCGCAAAGTAATGATTGCTGGAGCCGCCCTGCCTTTAGTCATTTATATTTTTTGGCAACTACTTAGCCAAGGTATTATGAGCCAAGCTGACTTACTCAACAGCCAAGGCCTTAGTGGCTTTGTATCAAGCGTAGCAAGTATTGCGCATAACCCAAGTGTAGCAACGGCCGTTAAGTTATTTGCTGATTTAGCACTTGCGACATCATTTTTAGGGGTGAGTTTAGGGTTATTCGATTTTTTTGCTGATACATTTAAAAAAGGTGACAATAAAACAGACCGAATTAAAACGGCCTTAATTACGTTTATTCCGCCGCTTGGCTTTGCATTATTTTATCCTCAAGGCTTTATTATGGCTTTAGGTTACGCTGCAATAGCACTTGTCGTACTTGCAATATTTTTGCCTGTAGCAATGGTTTATAAACAGCGTACAACATCAAGTAAAACAGGTTACAAAGTTAAAAGTGGGAATATTGGGCTTGGCATAGCAGCTATATGTGGCATAACGATTATTGCTGCGCAGTTTATGCAAATGGCGGGGCTAATTCCTGCTATCGGTTAAAGCTTTTTGTTTTAATTTAGATATAAAAAAACCGCAC
>NZ_JACJDN010000850.1:0-1345 GCF_014163565.1 Pseudoalteromonas sp. SR45-5
TATGAGATAAAAATTGAATAAACAAGGGTTTAAAATGTTAAAAACTAAAACAACTAAATCAAAACGAATGCGGACAATTAATATGAATCTTTTCGCCTGTTGTTGGATGTTCAAAATATAAATCGCTGGCATGTAATTGTAAGCGTCCTGCCATGTACTCACTTTGTGCACTTTTATACAAATCGCAACCTAAAATAGGGTGACCAATAAAGTGGCTGTGTATTCTCAATTGATGGGTACGTCCAGTAACGGGCGTGAATTGCACTAAGGTTCTGCACGGGTGCTTTAGTCTCTCAAGCGCTTTATATTCACTTATTGCTGTTTTACCTGTTGCTTGGCAAATTTTAACTCGCGGAAAAAGCAGCCTATCTTTTACTATTGGCGCAGTTATTTGTCCTTCATCAACAGCCAAGCATCCCTCTAACATGGCTACATAACGCTTTTGAATAGTACGCGCTTGAAATTGCTTATTAAGGTGCTTTAACGCAATCGCGTTTAACCCAACAATCATAATGCCCGATGTGCCCAAATCTAGCCGATGCGGTAACTTAGCCTCTGCAAATGCAGCTGTTGAGCCCTTTTGACCATTTACTAAGCGGTAATGCACTGAGTCCCAATTAAGCGGATTTTTACCTGATAAGCTTAATAGTCCACTGGGTTTATTGATCAGTAAAATATCGTCATCTTGATATAATATTTCAATAAACCCGTCGCACTTAGGGGCTACAAAATCATCAACTATAATGGGTTGTTCTGAAGGTGTTTGCGATGTTGAGTTAGCCATTAAGTTAATCATTAAATTAGTCACTATCTTTTGAATGAAGCGCTTTTAAAGCCAATACTTTTTCACGTAAATCATCTGCTACTACTTTATCAGCAGCAATCGGGGCACCGACTGCAACCGACACCAAAGACCATTTAAATCGAGGCAATTGCCATTTAGCTTTACGACTAAACATGCTGCCCCATAACCCCCCTAAGTGCACAGGAATAACGGGCACAGGTGAGCGCTCAATAATACGCTCTATTCCACGGCGAAAAATATCCACAGAGCCGTCACTGGTTAGTTTTCCTTCAGGGAAAATACCAACAAGTTCGCCTTTATTAAGCGCAGCAGCTACTTCGTCAAAGGCTTTTTTAAACGCTTCTGGATTGGTTTTTTCACTGTTAATGGGAATAGCCTTGGCCATTTTAAATAACCAATGTAGGGCCGGCGAATAATAAATAGGGGCAAATACCATAAACCGGATAGGCCTTGGTGATGCGGCTAAAATAAACATCCAATCAACAAAGCTGACATGATTACACACGACAACGGCAGCGCCTGCATCAGGTATATTACTTT
>NZ_JACJDN010000851.1:0-1344 GCF_014163565.1 Pseudoalteromonas sp. SR45-5
TAATAATTTTAGCGCAATCCGCTTTAACTTCATCTTTAAGTGTTTTTTCAGCTTGCCAGCGAGCCTTATCTAGCTTAAAAATCTCTTTTTTAGAGTATTTTTTACGTGCATCGTGCGTCGGCATTTCTTTAACTACCTGATACATTTTATAAATACCAGGATACTGCGTCGTTAAATCACGCTCGCTTTCAAAGGCATACTGAGACATAAGTACCCAAATACGTAAACAGCCTTCAGAAAACTCACACTGCTCTTCATTCATTGCACGTGCGATTAAATGAATACTATCGGCTAGTTTTGCGTTTCGCTTTAAACGCGACTTTTCAAGCTTTTGCTTTTGTTCAGCCTGCGTTTTAGCAATTAACTTTTTTTGCGCATTTAACTTATACAGCAACTGACCCGCATAAAATGCCAAACCAGCTATGATAGCAGCGCCTAAAAGTAAGGCTAAAATTACCGAGGTACTCATTATTTATCCTTACTATTTGTCGTCTTCATCTAACCATTCGTTGGCTAAATCATCAGATAAGTATTGATCGAAATCAGAATTGCCTTGGCTTTCAAGGTCATCTTCAAACTCGTCTTCGTCCTCATCTTCAATACCAAGAATTTCACATAACGCCTGATGACGGGCAATGCGACTATTAAAGTACTTAGCATCTTTACCTGTTAGCATTTCACCTTTTTCATGACGCTCTACTAATTTAAGTAAACGTTCATCATTCTCAAGTGCTTCTAGCTCTTGTTCAGGTGTAAATTCAGGCTCGATTACTTTTTTCAGCTCAATAGTTGGCTTTAAGTTGCGTTTCATTTCAACTTTAGGCTCTGGCGCGGTTGCGATTAACGGCACAGGCTTTTTACTGCCTACACGCTTATCTTTAGGCGCGTGATTACTATTTTGGCTTTCGCTATCTAGTAAATCTGGCGCATTACGAGAACCGGGCTTTGCGCCTTTGGTTTTTTTAACTCGCTGCTCTTTTAATGCGCGCATTTCTTTAAGCTTATCTTGGCTTAAACGAACAGGTCCGTTTGCTGGGCTTTTGCGTGACTTTTTAGTTCTACTCATATCTTGATCATCTCACTTAAGAGGTTTTGAGCGAAGCGCAAATTAATGGGCATCGCAGTGCTGGCCTAGCCAGAAGAATTCAGTTTGCGCTATAGAGGTTGGGTTTCTCATTTAAAAGCGCCTTAGCTAATTAATCGCTAATTTTAAACGGTGGGTATTGTAACAGGACAAATAAAAAGGCGGTAGAGAAAACATCTCTACCGCCTGCTAATCTGAGCGCCATTATCTGGACACTTCTCCCTTCGACTTTTTTTAGTCTTTATTATTTTTATTATTAT
>NZ_JACJDN010000852.1:0-1331 GCF_014163565.1 Pseudoalteromonas sp. SR45-5
AGGTAGGTTTTTATCTGCAAGCCCTTTTGGTATTGTTAAATACCCACTTAAATCTACGCCATCACGAGCTTTAATTTTAAATGGTTCCATTGTTGATAAACTTTTTTTATCGATTTCAGGTGAGCTTGAAGCAATAAATGATGCTTGTTTTTTTTCAATATCATATAAATAAAATGTAGTTGGAGTAGTATCTGCTTCTACTTTAAAAACAGCTAAGTTTTTACTTTTAGAGTGGCTTGTGAATTCTAATCTATAGTTTTTAAAAGTGTCGCTTAAGCTTTTATAAATAGCGTTTTCATCGTTTGAATCAAAGTACTTATATTGAGGATAATCAGGGTCAAAAGTTACCCCAATTACATTACCTTGAGGCCCAAAAATTGCGTCTGTAATATTTACGCTATCGTTTGCGGCGAGAAGGCTAAGTTCTTCATTGACTAAATCAAGAGCATAAATTGCAATTGTTTTTCTTCCTGAATCATTGAGTATAAAAGCTTTATTACCTTTTAAGTTCATTCCTAGAAAATTCAGTCGATCGCCTTTATTGTAATTTAATTTCTTAAGATCTAAAGACTGCCACTCGCTTTTAACTGTCTTTCTAAAATAAGCTTTAAGGTCACCTTTACCTAGCTCTTGTTCTTTATCTTCTTTGTAGCTGAATGCTATTCGTGGATTACCACTAATATCTGTAGTTATACCAAAAACATCTTCTTTTGGCTGACCTGCTACATAGTCCATTTTCCCGTTATAAATATTAAGTTTATGAACTTTTACTGCAAAATCGTCATTATAGTGGCCTTTAGTGACTAGAATGTTTTCTTTATCGTTTGGTAATATACTGATTATATTAATAAAAGAAGTGTTTGAAAATAAAATTTCTCTGCGGTTAGAACCATCAAAATTAGCTGCAACGTAATAAGGACGACTTCCTTTTGTATCTAAGTAGCCTACAGTTTTGGCGACTGACATCATAAATCTTTCGTCGTTAAGCCAAGTAACCGTTTGTATTTTTTGATATTCTCCGAAAGAAAATGCGGCAGTCGTTTTACCTGTATCTTTTTCTAGAATAACTAGCTTTACTTCAGTGTCTTCATTATAAGTTATAGAATAAAATTGACCGCCAGGAGATATTTTCACTTCAGCATAACCACTTACATCAAAAAAATCTTCTAATGTATTTTTACTATGTAAATTAAAGCTTAATATCATTAAGCACAAAGCTATAAAACTTCTTGTTAACATTTCACTTCCTTTTTTACAGTGTTCTTGTATTTTTAGTAACCTTTATTTAACAACTCTATTTTATTGTGTTTTTCCTCTTTTTTCCTCTTTTT
>NZ_JACJDN010000853.1:0-1329 GCF_014163565.1 Pseudoalteromonas sp. SR45-5
TGTTTTTCAACGTAAGCGGCGTCGATTACTAATGACGAGCCTGCTTTTTCAGAAGCATCGTATGAAATTTCTTCCATCAATCTTTCCATTACAGTGTGTAGACGACGAGCACCGATGTTTTCGGTTTTCTCGTTAACTTGCCAAGCTGCTTTGGCAATACGCTCAATTGCATCGTCGCTAAACTCAATCGATACCTGCTCAGTTTTAAGCAGCTCTCGTTGTTGCTCGGTAAGCGATGCATGAGGCTCTGTAAGGATGCGTTTAAAGTCATCTGCAGTAAGTGCTTCAAGTTCTACTCGAATCGGTAAGCGGCCCTGTAGCTCTGGGATCATATCTGATGGCTTTGCCATCTGAAACGCACCAGAGGCAATAAACAGCATATGGTCAGTTTTAACCATTCCGTGCTTAGTATTTACAGTTGAACCTTCAATTAGCGGTAGTAAGTCGCGCTGAACACCTTCTCGGCTCACATCTGGACCTGAAGAATCGCCGCGCTTACAAATTTTGTCTATTTCATCAATAAACACAATACCGTTTTGCTCTACTGCAAAAATAGCTTGTTCTTTTAGCTCTTCAGGATTTACTAATTTAGCGGCTTCTTCTTCCGTTAATAGTTTGAAGGCTTCTTTGATTTTTAGTTTACGCTTAGTGCGCTTATCGCCGCCCATGTTTTGAAACATGCTTTGTAGCTGGTTGGTCATATCTTCCATACCAGGAGGCGCCATAATTTCTACGTTTGGTTGTGCTTGTGCTAAATCGATTTCAATTTCTTTATCATCTAGCTGACCTTCACGTAGCTTTTTACGGAACGCTTGGCGAGTTGATGAGTTATCATCACGCTGCGTTTCGCCGTATTGATCTTTCGCTGGTGGTAAAAGGGCATCTAAAATGCGCTCTTCTGCTGCTTCTTCGGCGCGATGTTTAAATTTCTTAGTCTGCTGTTCGCGAGTCATTTTAATTGATACATCGACTAAATCGCGGATGATAGTCTCAACTTCTTTACCAACATAGCCAACTTCAGTGAACTTAGTCGCTTCTACTTTAATAAAGGGTGCGTTAGCAAGTTTTGCTAATCGGCGGGCAATTTCTGTTTTACCTACACCGGTTGGACCAATCATTAAAATGTTTTTTGGTGTTACTTCGCTGCGTAAATCTTCTTTGAGTTGCATGCGGCGCCAGCGGTTACGAAGTGCAATAGCCACTGCTTTTTTTGCTTTAGCCTGACCTATAATGTGCTGATCTAGCTCGTGAACAATTTCTCTTGGGGTCATATCAGACATGATAGTTCCTATTATAATTCTTCGATTGTTTGGAAGTTATTAGTAAATA
>NZ_JACJDN010000854.1:0-1325 GCF_014163565.1 Pseudoalteromonas sp. SR45-5
GCTTTTTAATATTAATAAATACCGTTAAAACTGGTAGCTTGCGCCTGCAAAAAAGCGACGCTCTGGCGTGTTGTAGTAATACACTTCACCCGTTGTAAAATCAGTGTTTGAATCAACAGCGTTATATTCTTTATCAAATAAGTTTTCTACACGAAGTGAAACTTCAATATGTTCATTTACTTGATAATTACCCGCTAGGTTCCAGAGTGTATAAGAGCCTAAGCGCGTCACAGCACCTTGTCGGTCGCTACGGTATTGCATGTCTAAGCTTGCATCAAAAGCACCAAACTGTTTTGCAAGTTCCCAGTTAAAAGTACGTTTAGCAACATTACGCAACTCTGCGCCCGTTTCTTCGTCTTCAGCGCTTAAGTAAGCAAAGTTAAGGTTGCTATCAAAACCAAAAAACTGCTGAGATAAGCTAAATTCAACCCCTTCGTAACGTGCTTCATCGATATTAGCCAATGCAAAGTTTGCATCGTAATCAATCTTATCTTCTATATCGTTTCTAAATATTGCAATATCAACTTGCGCGATATCAAAATCTACACTCAAACCTAACTCACGGTTTACTGATTTTTCAGGTTGTAAATCAGGGTTACCATAAAGTGGATAATATAAATCGTTAAATGTAGGAGCTTTAAAGCCAGTACTTTGGCTTATACGAAATGTTGCATCTTCAGATAAATGATAACCTGCAGCGGCTGTATACGTTGTTTCGTCGCCAAATTGCTCATCATCATCTTGGCGAACAGTTAAATTAGCCAGTACTTTATCTGCATCATAGTAAGCACCTACAAACACAGCAAGTACATCGCGGCTGTCTTCAACAAATGGTTGCGAACTATGCGACACATCATCGTTGTACCAATTAATACCACCACTAATGTTAAGTTCATTAGATAACAGGTACTGGCCGTTATAATCAATTTGTGTGCGTTTAGTTATAAAGGTACTTGTTGTTGGCCCAACTGAAAAATCGACATATGTATTGTCTGAATCATCTGTTGAAAGCGCTAAATCAATACTATGCGTTTGGTTAGTGTAGTTTTTGCTCCAACCTGCAGAAAGTTGATAGTTTTTAAAGTCATCTCGTTCAATCGTACTATCTGCTGGGCTAAAGCTACTGTCGTAATCTGCATAACCTTCACTGTATTGGCCTAATAACTTAAAGTCGCCGTAATGTGCATCGGTGTAGTTTACTTTAAACCCAAGGTTTTTATTTTCATAGCCATCTTCATCAGGTGCTACGCCTTGCAGTACATCAAAGTTATCTGTTTTTTCAAAGCCTGCGTTAAATGCTGTTGTTATATCATCTGATTTTACAG
>NZ_JACJDN010000855.1:0-1324 GCF_014163565.1 Pseudoalteromonas sp. SR45-5
TAGCAGAACAAACTCCTATCAAGATATGTTTTAAGCACACATACTTGTTAGCAAGGCGCTTTTTAAGCGCCTTTTTTAATGTCTATTATTTTGTGCTAACTTGTATAAACGCTATATATATTTAGCAATTAAGCTATGTTTGTGGCTTCGCTTCCAAACAATGTATCGCTTAGCGAGTAGGGTTGTTAGCCCTATTACAACGGCTATAAATAAAAGTGTTGCTGTGTAACTCATGCCATAACCTTCAGGCAAACCAACGAGAGTATCTGCGTAGGTCATATCGCTAAAATTAAAGCCAAGAATAGGTATAATTAACCAAGCAATAGCATGTAATAAATACAAATGCACAAGGTATGAAAACATACTTGTTTTACCCAGTACTTGTAAAAAGTTATGCGAAAAATCGGTTTTTAAACCACTTAATGCCTTTAAAGAAATAAGCCCAAGGCCAACAGTAAGTAACATAAACTGCAGCGAAAGCGGATACTTTGTTGGGTTTAGAAACGACATAACAGTGAGTAATGAGTTTGTATGTATAGCAAACTGTGACATGTCACCGTATAAGTTAAACCCACGTAAAATGCCATAAAGCGCAAGGCAAGTAACCCCTAATAACAATGCGTGATTCATCACTTTTTTACTGTATTGTTGCGCTTTGTAATAAACACCAGCGCAATATGCCAATGCCATTAAGCCAACAATAGGGGCAACTGGGTAGGTTGTTCTAATTTGAAAATCAAAAGGGAGATCAAGTACATTTTTTTGATGTGCAATAGACCAAGCAGTATGTGCAAATGTATTAGGCTCAAAGCTTGTTCCATCAAATAAATTATGCCCAAACACGAGTAATAAGCCTGCTACAAAAATGGCATAAATGCCCAGGAAACGCAGCAGTCCTAAAATAACAAAGCCCCAGCCGATAGCCCAAATAACTTGTGCGTATAGCATTGAGTATAATGGGTTAAAGCTCCAAGACCACGAAACAATAGTAAATTCAAACAAAATTAGCACTAAACCACGAATAATCAAGCTCTGTGAAAATGCTTTAGTGGATACATATTTATGCTCTGTTATTGCCGCAGATAGACCTGCTAAGAATACGAAGAGTGGTGCGCAAAAGTGAGAAACAAAACGCGTAAAAAAGGTAACGGGATCAGTCCCTGGAATAGTCATCGGATCGGTAACTGAGTAATTAAGGCAATAATACATACCATGGTCAATAACCATAAATATAATTATAATGCCCCGTAATATATCAATATGATGTAAGCGGTTATCGGTTGAAGGTAGCGGCATAAGAGAGCTATATAGAGTGATTTAAAAC
>NZ_JACJDN010000856.1:0-1322 GCF_014163565.1 Pseudoalteromonas sp. SR45-5
CAAAACACTACCCCAACTGAAAATAAAATACCTAACAGCCATTCAGGGCTGGTATTGAGGTATTGTGTTAATAAGGTCATCCCTGAGTAGGCCGTCCCTAAAAGTAAAAGAATCGTTACTAATAGAAACCTAATTAAAAGCTTCCATGGAGGTAACAATAAAACCTTCATATCGTTTTGAGACACTTATTCACCTCTTAAATGATGCCATTCACACAGACACTCTAGTTACACCAATCTGAAAAAGTGCCAGCTATTTGAATTGTTCCTCTATTGTTATT
Source organism: Pseudoalteromonas sp. SR45-5 (assembly GCF_014163565.1). Classification (NCBI taxonomy): domain Bacteria; kingdom Pseudomonadati; phylum Pseudomonadota; class Gammaproteobacteria; order Alteromonadales; family Pseudoalteromonadaceae; genus Pseudoalteromonas; species Pseudoalteromonas sp. SR45-5. The sequence goes on from NZ_JACJDN010000856.1 coordinate 281, forward strand.
TACCTAGGTATCAATTGCAGGGCCAGATTTAAAATATGAGCCCGTGCCTGGCCAATAGTAAGCCCCACTTAAACTTTTACAAAGTACTAAGTAAACAGGCGCTGAGTTAAATGTCATATCTTCACCTTTCTCAACTAACATTTCAAATGAGATTTGATTATAAGAATCACCTTTAAAAGTAGTAACTACATCAGCAGTAAATACATACTTTTGGGAATCATCAGCTTCTTGAAAAACGTCTACTCTAATAATTGTTACTTTAGCTAAATAATCTGTACTTTTAACCGCTTTTTTAAAGCCATCAAGCTCTAATAAATCAATATGCTGAGCTTTAGTACAAAAGCTAAAGCTCATTGAAAAAATGTACGCAATCAGCGCTTTTAATTGGCTAAAAGTTTTCAATAGAAGCTAATTTGCTAATCGCAGTGGTGTTACAAACCCAGTATTTTTTTTTGTCACTCTTTTGTAGCGTAACTGTTTTTTCATTTGTGAGTGTATCGAATTCCTCACTACTGTAATCACTCAATGTAATTTCACTTCCTTCTTTTTTAAAAACCAAACTGTGTTCAATAGCTAAAAAACGATGATAGCTCGACTTTTTTACATTATTGAGCTCCGTTGAATCAATAACTGAGGCTTCATTTATAGTTAATTTATCTAAGTAAAATTTACTACCTACGTATCACTTGTAGGCAAGCAAATACCTGACTTATTTTTGTGGAGTAATTTAACTTCTTCAAACTTCAATGACTGAGATAGCCCTGTTTTGTCCTCAATTTTTATAGGTTTAAATACTTTCATATTTAAACACTCTGACGCCAAAGCGGTATGACTTATCGTAAGTAATAAAGCACAAATTAAAGCTTGTGTAAGCGTTATAAGCTTTAGCAGTTTTTTTAGCGAGGTTTGTTCAGTCTTTACTTCATTCAACCTGTAAGTAGTAACCCTTTTAACAGATTGAATCATTCTTGTTGGTGACATTGAAAAGTCCATTTTTAACGTTATTTTTTTAATTACAATTTTTTAGTGGTAAGTAAGTAAG
>NZ_JACJDN010000857.1:0-1318 GCF_014163565.1 Pseudoalteromonas sp. SR45-5
CCACGGCTACCTTAATTTTTATATCTTAACGAACGAAGTATTTGGCTTTTGTAATTATAAAATTAAGCAGGGCATTGTACGGTCACTGTAAAAAATTATTCCTAACTGTTTACGTCGTATATTTTGTGTGGACAGGACATTTTACGGGTAAGTCTTATCAGCACCTACACTCAGTTTGGGTTGGCATAAGCTTAAATAACTCATTAGAGATGCCGAAACCACAATTTTATAGTTATTTATTTTTACAGAGTAAAGAGGCGCTGAGTTAAAGCGAAGCTATAGATGCTCAAGGCAAGAGTGCGTTAGAAAAGTGAGAGCCAGGTGCAAAAATGAATGTAAATTTAGATAGGTGCTAGCAATGAATGAATATTTTGAAGATTTTTACAATTATGAGGGGTTTGGTCCTGCTATTAAAGCAAGGCTGCCTAATCAAGAGATACTTCATTTTTATCAAGATAAACTACCAGAACGTTTATTAGAATATTGGACAGAGTATGGTTTCTGTGGGTGGGGAGATGGCATTTTTTGGCTTGTGAACCCACAAGATTACCATGACATTTTGCAAACATGGTTGCAAGATACTGAATTCGCTAAGCGGGCAGAGTCGGGTGTCGATAGTTATTATGTCATTGGGCGAAGTGCGTTTGGGGATTTGATTGTATGGGGTACTAAGTCTGGTCAGAGTTTAGATATAAATTCAAATTTTGGAATGATTTTCCCAACGGACAACACTGCAGATTTAGAAGAAGATGGTGACACATTGACAGTAGATCTATTTTTTGCATCGATGAGTAAAGAACCTCTAGATGAAAAAGACGTCAATGAAAAGCTACTGTTTGAAAGAGCATATAATAAGCTTGGTCCCTTAAATGATGACGAGATGTATGCATTTGTACCGGCATTGGCTTTAGGCGGCACAAACAAATTAGAGAACCTAAAAAAGGTAAACGCTATTGATCATTTAAACTTTTTAGCTGACTTAGATGAAAAACGGGTAATAGCTGATATTGTTTCTATGTCTGATGAGCTACATAAAAAGTAAAAAACTTAATTAATTGCTGATTAAAAAATATAAGTTGAGTAATTACACTTTTACTGTCATTGACTAAGAGATTTTACATGACAAATTCATTTGAAGTATCGATTAAAAGCAATGAAACAAATAGCTTTTTTCGCGGAGAAAAAAACTATTTTGTGAGAACTCCAGACTTTGACCGACATAATCATGGTGCAAACCTTGGCGGACATGTTCAATCTTTTTTAAAAGAGAGTAATGACAACGCTGAAGTTTTCGATAAAGCTTTTATCAAGTTTTTGG
>NZ_JACJDN010000858.1:0-1318 GCF_014163565.1 Pseudoalteromonas sp. SR45-5
GGCAATAAAGGTTGCGATATTTATCAAGGTTATATTTACCTAATAAATATTATGCTAATTAGTTTTTTAGCCTTTTTTATCTAGAAATAAGGGGGGAGTGAGTTGTTTTAGGAAGTATCGCTTCGTTTTATTATTTTAATTAAGTTAATTATTTGTGTTTTATTTTTTTTATTGTTCTGATAAGTGGTACGGTATTGTGTTGCTTAAGTTGCTATCCTGTTGTTTTATTTGGTTTTTAATTGTTGCCTTTAAGTGTCATTTAGTTAAAATAAGGTTTCAGTATAACTTTTTATTGGGTCAAAACACCCGATTTTAGTTTTAAACGGATGTTTGATTTACTAAAAATCAGTAAATTTCAAAAGGATTTATTAAATGAAAAAGACAAAGTGCTTTGCATTGTGTTTAATCGCAACCTCTATTTTAACTGCGTGTGGCAGTGATAAAGACCCATCTAGTACTAGTGAAACACCTAAAGTAGTAGCCAATACAGCACCTTCAGTAAATGCAGGAGCTGACCTTATCGTAGATGAAAATCAATCTATTTCATTTACAGGAACAGCTGAAGACTCAACCGGTACAATAGCAAGCTATGCATGGCAGCAAACCTCTGGGATTGATTTAGAGCTTAGCGGCTTAGATACAAGCACCCTTTCTTTTACAGCGCCAGAAGTAGATGAAGAGCAAGTTGTTGTATTTGAATTAGTTGCTACTGATGATGGTGGTTTGACTGCATCTGACTCTATTTCAATTACTATTAAAAATGTACTAGTAGAACCAACATTGAGCTTAAACGAAAGAGTCACTGTTGAAGAAAATACAGAAGTAGAAATTACAAGCATAGCAGAAGATTCTAATGGCTCAATAGTGTCGTATGCTTGGCAACAAACTGACGGCATTATCATTGAAATTGATAACTTAACCAATGATTCTTTAAAATTTATTGCTCCAGAAGTTGATTTTGATACAACGTTAACTTTTGGCTTAACAGTGACAGATAATGATGGTCAAACAGCTACAAGTAGTGTTTTTGTTGATGTGACTAATGTTGCCGCAAGTGTTATGTCTATACCTGGTGGTAGTGAAAATATTGTTATAGATGGGCAAACCGTTGAGGCAGCGCTGAATGAAGTATTAGTACATTTAAACGATGATGTTACAGAAGCTGAATTAGAAGCTGTTTTTGATGAGATTAGTAATAATGATGCTGGAATCGCAAGTTTTGATGATGCATTAAAAGTATTACAGATAAGAGTTAGAGAAGGCGCTTCTGAAAATAGCTTGATAACAAAAATTGGGGAAATGGGCGGCGTTAGGCATG
>NZ_JACJDN010000859.1:0-1316 GCF_014163565.1 Pseudoalteromonas sp. SR45-5
ATGCATGACTCTGTACTTTTTTTAACTTAAAATAGCACTTTCACAGACTACCCTCTCACACCAAAATTTAAGCATACATATAATATTTTCTATTCAGAATTTATTGCGCTGTTTCACTTTTAAAATTAAATCTTAAGGGATCATCTATGACATCAGATGTAACGTCGGCATCTAGTCAACTTAACAGAACCGCTATTTTACTCGTATTAGCACTTGGCACATTTATTTTAGGATTATCTGAGTTTTCGATGATGCCTATGCTGCCACTAATTAGCGAAACATTTGGCTCAACGCCCTCACAAAGTGGTTACGCAATTAGTGCTTACGCCATTGGTGTTGTAGTGGGTGCGCCTATTTTAATGCTTACCACTGCTAATATGAGAAAGCGCAAAGCATTGCTCATTTTTATAAGCTTAATGTTTATCTCAAACGGGTTAAGCGCGATGGCAACGTCGCTTGAGCAGCTTGTAATATTTAGATTTTTAAGTGGCTTACCTCATGGTGCATATTTTGGTGCTGCTATTTTATTAGCATCAGATATTGCCCCAAAAGGTAAGCGTGCAAGCTTTATGTCTAAGGTGTTTATGGGTTTAACTGTGGCTACTATTGTTGGCGTGCCTATAGTTACACTTGTAGGTCAAAATTTAAGTTGGCGTTATTGTTTAGCTGGCGCTGCAGTACTGGCCTTTATTGCTTTTGTTTTTGTTTATAAAGTAGTGCCTAGTATCGATAACGCTAAGCCTTCTAACTTACTAAACGAGTTTGGCGTACTTAAAAATAAACTGGTTTGGTCCATTTTGGGTATTGTAATTATTGGCTTTGGCGGAGTGTTTTGTATTTATACTTACATTGCCGACACCATATTAGTGGTAACAAAAACAGCTCCGTATACTATTTCTATCGCAATGGTAATGTTTGGTATCGGTTGTACACTCGGTAACTATGTACTGGGTAAAGCTGCCGATAAATCAGCAATTAAAACGACTGGCCTTGCGCTTGTATGTACTATTGTATTTGCCTTTGCATATGTAACGGCAAGCCATAATATTTGGGCTCTTTACGCGGTGATCTTCTTTATTGGTTGCAGTGTGGGCTTGGCTACGCTGATTCAAACGCTTTTAATGGACGTTGCGCCCGAAGGCCACGCTATGATTGGTGCCTTAGTACAGTGCGCATTTAATACTGCCAATGCTATAGGTCCTTGGGTTGGCGGAATAGCAATAGCGCAAGGTGCTGCACCTAATCAAACAGGTTACGTAGCAGCTGCATTGTTTTTAGGTGGTTTGGGTATGTGGCTATTAAGTTACTTACAACTA
>NZ_JACJDN010000085.1:0-9402 GCF_014163565.1 Pseudoalteromonas sp. SR45-5
AATGTAGCCTCTAAACCATTAGCGCTTGATAGTGTTAATTTGCTAGGTTCTGGCTCAACAGGATCGTTTGGATTAACCGTCACTTCATCACCGCTACCACAGGCAGTTAGAATAAAGCTAAGAAATATAAATATAATAACACGTGATATCGTTAACGATTGCATCTACGGATGTCCCTGAGTCTATTCAATAACCAATCAGGATATAATATCAGTTAACGGGGGAAGGGCAAAGTTGAATAAAAAATTCCCCCATAGAAGCTATGGAGGAATTGTCTTAGGTTATATTGCTACATTTGAAATAAACAATAATTAAGAGACTTTCTCTTCTAAACCTTGTTTTTCCCATACTTTAGCTTTAAAAGTCATTAGTACTAAAACAACACCAACACCAATGCTAAATAATGCAATTTGTAAGTATAAGTTAGGAATTTCATCAACATTATTCGGATCGAAATTACCAGCAAGTAAACCTGCGATGATGTTACCGATTGAGTAAGTTAATACAAACACACCCATCATTTGGCCAGTGTAACGTTTAGGCGATAACTTACTTACAGCACTTAATGCTACAGGGCTTAAACAAAGCTCACCCACTGTATGTAAAAAGTACGTAGTAACAAGCCAGTAAGGCGCAACTTTTAAGCCTTCAGCTGCGTAATGAGCCGCCATAAACATAACTAAAAAGCCTGATGCCATGATAATTAAGCCAATTGCACATTTAACGCTGTAGCTAGGTGATACTAAGCTTTTAGATAAGTTAATCCAAAGCGCTGCAAAAAATGGCGATAAAGCAATAATAAACAGTGAGTTTAATGATTGAAACCACGTTGTAGGGATTTCAAAAGTACCAATAAGACGGTCAGTATAGTCGCGAGCAAATAAGTTTAATGATGAACCAGCTTGTTCAAAGCCAGACCAAAAACATGCAGATGCAATACATACTAAAAATAGTGCCCACATTCTTTGTTTTTCTGCATCTGTTAAATTACCTGTAAAGTAAATAACTCCAAAATAAACAAAAAAGATAATAGTAAATACAATGGCTGTGTAACCTGCAACTACAGTTGGATTAATAACAATAGCGCCGGTCATTGCAGCCGTAGTAACTGCAGCAGCTGCAATTACAAATGCAGCAATACCGCCCCATGCACGTGAAGTACCTTTAGAGCCTAATGGATTAGCCGGTAAAGCACTGTGCTTTGGTAAGTTATTAAGTGTGAGTTTGTACTGTACTAAACCAATGGCCATACCTACAGCTGCCGCACCAAATGCCCAGTGCCAGCCTACGTTCTCCATAAAGTAACCACATACGTAGTAACCTATTAAAGAACCCATGTTAATACCCATGTAATAAATAGCGTAACCGCCATCACGACGCTCATCAGCATCGCTATATAATTGGCCTACCATTGCACTGATATTTGGTTTTAGTAAACCAGTACCTGTTGCTACAAATATTAAGCCAACGAAGAAAGAATAATCATGTGGAATAGCCAAAATAATATGACCAATCATAATAATTATGCCGCCATACCAAACTGCTTTTTGACCACCAAACAATCTATCAGCTAGCCAACCACCTGGTAAGCCTAAAAAGTATACTGCGCCTGTGTACAAACCATAGATTGCAGCAGCTGATGCAACAGTAAAGGCAAGGCCTTCTTCTTGTAAGCTTGCTGTCATGAATAATACGAGCATAGCTCGCATACCGTAATAACTCATTCGTTCCCACATTTCAGTGAAGAACAATGTCGAAAGTCCTTTAGGGTGGCCAAACCAACCACTATCTGGAGCTGAACTCATATTTACTTCCTAACTTTAAGAATTGTTGTAATGGCCTTATAATTTTTTGCTTTAGCTATCTTAGTATTTAGTCATACTAAAATGCTCGACCATCAGTTTATTATTTGTAGCTAAGATAATGATTTGCTATATGGTAGTAACACCAGAAGGTAAGAGACACACCCTTATCCTAGTTACAATTGGGCACAAGTATACATATACCTTAGTGCTAGGGGAAGTATTGCGCGGTGTATCACCTTATGCCAAGTTAGAACTCAGCATAAGGAACAATAGGGGTACCTGGGAACTCAAGCGTTCCATAAACAGGGTTAAAATAGTAACGTATGTAAAGTTGACCAAAGTTTGGTTCGTAAAAGTCAGAGCGATCGATGGCTAAGTAGCCACCAAAGAACCAATTCGGCGTTATTCTATACTCAAAACTACCTTCAAGATTATATGAAACCCCAGAACTTGTTTCACCTTCAAATACAGGGTCAACACCTGTTATTGATTCTCTATCATACGCAGCTATTTGCAAATCGCTATCGTTAGGGAAGAAATCAATAGATTGAGTTTTTGTTTGCGAGTACGAAACACCGGTTTTTAATCGATAAACAAAATCATCGCCCCAACGTGCGTCATAAGTGAGTGGCACGGATAGACCTACATAGTTTTGCGGACTGTAATAACCACCATGGCCCCATGTTTCTTCACTTAAATTATACTTGTATGCCCAATGTAATAAGCTAGCGCCTACGATAAATTCGCGGTCTTGATTGCTTATCACACGATAATAGGTGCCGCCCATCAAGCGGTAGCGTTGGTTATCTTTTACGTTTTGACCTTTGTACAATGTAAAGTCAGCACTAGACCAAAATCCCCAATTGCCGCCTAAATCATGAGAAACATTAGCGGTTAAACCAGTTGAGCGAACCCCCCCCCAAATTTTACCAGTATTAACGTCTTCAAGGCCTGCATAGGCGAGTACTGAGCTGGTTACTGGTCGTTTTTCTAACTCAAGGCTATAGCCAAAGTCACCAAAGTCGTCCGAATAGTTAACACCCCATACAATGTCTTCGATTAAAAAGCCCAGTGGTGTTGTGCCAATATCTACGCGCCAGTTTTCGTTCTGCCAACCAATGCCAATATCAACGCCATCTTGCTCAGGACTTACCTCGTCAATACCACAGGTAAATATACACAAAGCGCCTTGACCGTATCGACTGCCAGCAAATTGCTCGTCAAATCGTGTTGTTTGCGCGCTAATACTTGTAGGATCTATTTTTACAAAGCCTTGCCCCTGCCAAAGCGGAAAGTACGCTTCAATAGGGACTAAACCAGCGCCCAATGTGGCCTCACTTTCAGTACTTACTTGTCCGCTAAAATTTACACCAACGGCAATGTAGGCTTGGTTTTTGTTTTGTTGGCTGAGTAGTTCTCGTTTGGCACCGTTTATATACCACTCGTCGTTTTCGTTGATGCGCGAAAGGGATGTGTAGAGTTCTTTCTCATTCAGTTGACGATTAGGTGAAAGCGTTTGTGCGTACCACGTTTGTGCTTGCTCTGTTTCATTAAAATTAGAGGCAACTTGCGCGCCTAAATAACGAAGCTCTAAATCATTAGGTGCTTTTTGAATAAGCTGTTCAGCTAAGTAAAGGGCATCACCTGCGTAGTTAAAATCGTTTAACGACTCCATAATTTGACGCTGAAAATAACTTTCTTGCGTTGTACTTTGTTCAATCGCGAGTTGTGTGACTTCTTTCGATTGGAAATCATCACCAAGCGCTCTGTAGGCTTTGGATATTGCCATTAAAGCTTGAGGTTCAATTAGCTGATTATTTTTTACTTTTTGTTCGTATAAAATAATCGCAGATTGGTTTTGATCAAGTGCTAAGTTTGCATTTATTAGCGCAGTTGTTGTTGCTGATGAACTTGGGTATTTTTGATCAAGCTGATTTAGCTTCGCAATAAGATCACTGCCACTAAAATACTCAGAATAATAGGCATTTTGTAATTGCACAAACTGATCTATTTCACTCTCAGAGGCATTTTCAGGAAGCCGATAACGATTAAACCAATCCGTAGTCTGAGCTTTATTACCCTGTGCTAAAAGCCATTCTCCATACAACATATGCCAATAGGCTGATAATGAGGGGTCTTCAGCTAATGCGTCACGCATGAGTTTTAAAGCGTGGTTTTGTTCTTCTATGCTAAACCAGCTTCGTGCTAGCTCAGCTTTCATTGGTGGCGTTAAATTTTGTGCTTCTAACGCACTTAAGTGATAAATAGCAGCCGCTTTATTTTGAGAATTAATAAAACGTTCGCTTTGTGCTAAAGACTCATTAAGTTGTAACTGATGTTCAAGAGATACAATGTCAGCATCGCGAGATTTAAATGGAATATACTGAAGCGTAGCAAGCGCACCTTGGTAATCGTCTAAAGCACGCAAAAACAGTGCATGGCTATACCTAAGCTGTGAATTTAGCGGAAATTGCCACAATACATTATTAAACAATGAGCGAGCTTTGTCGGTGAGTCCTTTTTGTTGATATATAAACGCTAAGTCGTAATATAACCAAGGCTCTTCTGGTGTTGCTTGAATAGCCTCTTTTAATATTTTTTCAGCCTCTTCTAATTCACCAGCTTCAGTTAGCTTTGTTGCCTTAGCTCTATACACGCTACTTAATGAGCTTAAATATGACGCTCTTAATATTTCTTTTTGTGAAAATGAAAGTCGATTAAAAAAAGATGTGAGCGTTTTTTCACTTTGTTCAAGCTTTGCAATTTCAAGTAAGCCAAATAGGGCGCCTTCGTTTAAAGGCTCGCTTTTAAGCACCACTTGGTAGGTAAGCGCAGCTTGTGAATATAGCCCTTGGGTAAATTGTAAGGTGCCACGATTCGCCAATACGGTATTAGGTTCTTCTTCTAATGCGGCGGCTAAATCGAGTTTTAGCTTAGCAACTCTAAATTCACTGCTATCTATAGCGTCTCTTGCTTGGCGAATATACAGCCAAAACTTAGCTGTTTTAGCCATGCTTTTAAGGGTATTTCGCTCTGCAAAGTCGGCAGTGTATTTTTGTGCACGTGTAAAATAATTATAGGCTTTACCATTTTCACCTAGTTGTAGGTAAAGTATGCCTAAGCTGTTCATGATTTCGCCGTCAGTAGGGCGGCCTTTTAAGGCTTTTAACAGAAGAGGTTCTGCTGCTTTTAACTTTTCTTGTTCGAGTAGATTATTGCCTTTTAACCAGAGCTGATAAGCAGGGTCGGCTAATAATTTTTGGCGTGCTTTTAATTGCTTTTTAAAGTCTTGATACTGTAACTCTCCCTTATTACTAAACGGGTAAAGTATAAAGTATTGCTGAAATTGCTTGTCAGTATTACTGTTTATTGGCATATTTTTTAATGCAGAGAGCCAAATACTTTCAACTTCATCACTAAAACCCGATGTAGATCCATACTTACTTAAAATACGCATAGCTGCTTTATCGCGTGGGTTACGTCTTAGTAAATGTCTGGCATAAGCAACTTCTATAGTGCCTAGGTTGTCATAGCGTTTTAATAATTGTTTGTAACCATTTTTAACCCCTTGCCATTGAGCGCTGTCCTGGGCATACCAGCTTAAATGCTCAAGCTCAAAGTTTAAAGTAGGATAAACATCATTAAATATTTTATTGTAAATTTGACGTGCTTGTTCATACCTGCCGGCACGAGCAAGCAGCTTTGCTTCTTGAATTACTGCCTTGTCTTTACCTTGAATACGAGACATAACCTTGAGTTTTTTTACGCAAGGTGTTTGTTGTGTTAGTTGGTTATCAAGCTTACTTAATAACAAGTTTGCCTGGTCTGTATTGCCATTCGTAAAGTCGTAATGTGCAAGCGCACATTGCGTTTCTATTCGGGTAGGGGCAATTGCAACCAACTTCTGCAGGCTATCTTCAACAAGTCTTTTGTTTTGTTGTGCTTCACCAATACTAATTTGGTTTAATAACCAATCAACCGATTGTGTATCAATATCATTTATTGTTGCGGCATTTAAATTTGTGCTTAGTGCCAATGTACAAGCTAAGGCCAACCTTAACGACATTCAGTGCTCCAAGTAGGTAGTAGCGTTCCATCAGCCGTTATTTTAAAGCGCTTGTTTACAGCACTTTCACCAAATAAATGCAATACACTGTCGTAATAACGTGTTTGTGTAAAAGACTTATCAATCATTAGCTTTTGCTGAATGGCCATTACCAGCTCATCATTACCTTGCTCTGCTAACAAAGGCAGCAGGGCAGCGTTAAAGCCCAAAGGCCCTCTTTTTTCAGATTTACCTGATTGAGCGTACGTATTTAAAGGAACATGGCCGCGCTCTTCAATAGTGTCCACAAACGGTGCAAACTGAGTAAGAAGCTCTTGTTTGTAGGGTGCATCTTTTGCCATCATACTTGCCCAAAGGTAAACACGAATTGCATTATAACTACCTAAATCTGTATTTTTTCTGTCGTAGTAAAAACCGCGGTTTGAATCAAACATAACCCAATCAGGGCTGACGCCTTGCTGTGCGGTATCTAAAATTAGCTTAGCTGATCCTTCGTGCAGTTGATGCCACGGTGAATGTGGATAAAGCTTTTTAAATTGCTGGTAAATAAATAACGGCGAGTAGCTAGGATTTAGCTTATAGCGCTCATTGTCAAACTCAAAACCGGCAGGTGCGGGGAGTAAAGACAGGCCAAGGCCCGTTATGTAGGCGGTTTCTTCTCTGATTATACGTTGAGCAAGCACTGCGGCTAAAATACTATAGCGGCGTTCATCCCATAAAATTGCCGCTTGCGATAAACTGTAGGCAATCCATAGGTCTGAATCTGACGCAGGGTTTGAATCTAAAATCCCCCCTACGCGATTTTTATCTAGTCCCCATTTCCATGCTGGTAAACGCGTACTTAAATCGCCCTCTGATAAATGCTCTTGGGTCCAATTTAAAACAGAATCAAAAGCGGCTTTATCGTTGGCAATAAGCGCAAAAAATAGTGCATATGATTGGCCTTCAGAGGTTGTGATACTTTGATCACTGCCCAAGTCAATAACGCGGCCGTCTTGGCTTATAAAATGATTTTTAAACACTTGCCACGACTGCCAAGGTTCGCACTGTTCAACTTGTGCGTTGGCATTGAAAGCAAATAGTGCCATCACAGTAAAAAACATATTAACGAGTGATTTCATTATTCGTCTCCTTCAGCTAAACGCTTGTAAGTTAGTGCTTGTAATAATCGCCATAAGATAAATGAGATCAGCAATAGCGTTAAAATAGACAGTAATGCCAAAATAAATGGATGATCAGATAAGTGAAACCACACTAATGTATGGACTGGGATATGGCCTACAAAGTATTGCTCATCTACTTGAATGGTTTTAATACCCTGTGAGTTGATAATGGCTGCACTACCTTTTACTTGAGCTAATTTTTCTGAGTTCATTAGAACATCGTCAAGTATAGAAAATGCATTTTGCGTCGTAGCACTCAACGAGACAATAGAGCGGTCTGAGTCAAACGGTGATTGAAACCCTGTTATAACTGCCATATCGCCACTACTTTTAATACTAACCTCTACTTTATCGGTCGTTTGTTCGTCGTATGCACCATTATAAATTGCTTGTTTAATTGCGCGCTGATTATTGTTAAGCAAAACATTTGTTTGTGCATCTTCATCTAAGTCATTAGCAATACTGTTAGGTTTAGCTATAACGAGTATGTCTTTATCATCTAAATCAGCGTCCTCATTTAAATGAGCAACACTCATTCTGTGGGTTGGGTAGCCGGTGATTGCGCCAAAGTGCCCCGTTAAGTTAAATAAAACGGTTAAAGCATTAGGTGTTGGGTTTTCATCAATAAGTACAAGTGTTTTTTGTAAATCAGCATATTTGGTAAAAGGAAAGCCACTATTAGCAAATACGTTCAGATCTGGTAATGCGATGTAGTGATCAAATTCACTTACGTCAATGCTTGAATCGCCATCAATAACACCAAACTCACCGCCAGGAGGTGCAACAGCACATTCGCCTTTTTTGAGTACGCCAAACCTAAAGTCAAAGTTAAGTTCATTTCTGTTAGCTAAATTAATGCCATTGACAGAAAAGCCTTCTGTACTTTGTGTGGTGTCAGTATTGGCAACTAGTGGCAACAACGCTTGTGTTGTTTGTAATAAATCGTTGTTTTCATCTAGTAAAAAACCACTTATAAATTCTTGGTTTATTAGCATATTTAAACGAGAGTCGATGGCTTCTGATTCTGGCGTACTACGGTACTGAAGAGTAATAGGTATTCCTCTTTCACGCCACGTGAATAGATCAGGTGCAAAGCGAATGTTTAGTTTTACTGGACCATTATTAAGACCTTGCGCCTGTAGTTGCGTAGGGTAGTCAATAAGCTCGTCAAAATGCACTGGACGATCGCTTCTAAGCCAGCGTGGTGCATCATACGCTTTTCGAAGTGGCAACTGATTTATGGCTTCAATACTTGCGCTTCTTCCAGTCATTACTTTGTGGCCAAATGCAAGGCCAGTCACCGCTGTTTTTAAATCAGCTTCATCACGGCCCAATATCAGTAACATTTTATAATAACGATTAAATGGGTTTGAAATGATTTCAATCGTTGGTTTTTCAACATCTGGGTAATCTTTCAAAAAATCAGGTTTTGAATCATTAGTAATAAAAACCACACTGTGTTGATCAGGCGATTTATTTAACGTTACGGGAAAATTAAATCCACGCCAATCAGCTTGGGCTCCAAACCAACTCGATAGCGTTGCTGCTGCCTCAATAGCTTGGGTATTGGGTGTTTTAGCAAATACAAATGGAAGGTTAAGCTTGTTGTAATCCTTTTCATCAAAAAACGGCTCTGGGAGGTATTCTAAACGGCTATCGATAGCAAGCTGCTTTTGGTCGAGCGTTATGTTGCTTGATTTATTTATTTCTGTCCAAATAGTACGGCTGAAGTAGTCTTGACATCTAAGGTCGTAATAACCAACCAATTCAAAGCGGACTTGGTTGTAATCTTGAATGTATTTAGCGTTAAGATCGAGGCTATGCTGCACTGTGTTCTTTACAATACTAAGTTGTTCGTTAATAGGTAAAACAGTGACTAAATTATCATTAAAGTATACTTTTAAGTGCGAAACATTCGCGATTAATGAAGGCGAGTTAGTATACGAAAAGTTAAGCTTTAAATTGGTGCTCAATTTATCTATTCGGTTTGTAAAGTCAACGCGGGAGTTATTATTTACCCCGTTGAGCCTAAAACCTGTAAAGCCTAACGCTTCAAAATCTAAGCGTAAACTCGACACCTGAGCGCTCTCAGGGTATCCATTAATGAACATTGATTTATTTTGTAATGGCTCAATTGCATGCGCAAAATAAGCGCAACAAATAAGCGACAATGTTAGGGATATATTAAGCAACTTTTTAATCATAATTATTATGCACTATTGGTCTTTTTGGAGTAAATGAGTTTACGTATACAACTAAATTAGTCATAAACTGAATGATAGGTTGAAGCACTCTTGGTGCGTGGAAGAGCAAGTTACTAAACCCTCTGAGGCTTGTTTTTTGCACTTCTTTAAAACTGTAAGATGGG
>NZ_JACJDN010000860.1:0-1310 GCF_014163565.1 Pseudoalteromonas sp. SR45-5
CGTTACATATAAAAGCCCTGCTACTTTACGTATAACGTAGTCTTCTTGGGGATCTATTTCTCCATCGGCATACGCTAAGCGCCATAATAACTCTATTATTTCTATTCGCTGCTCCGCGCTACAATGCTCATTAATCTGTTTTGAAAACTGAAAGTAATCTATCGAATCATCTAAGCTACTTGCCGCATTATTAGTAAGCTCATTAACCTCAGTGTCTGTTAAATTAAAGTACTTTTTTAAGGTTACAGTCAGGGTTCGTTGTTCATCATGTTCAAGCTTGGTATCTGCGCGCATAACTTCAATTAATAATGCAGCAACCGCTGTTTTTAAATCGTGTTCTTGCATACTTGGCTGCTGTTCATCGAATACAGCAAAAAGTTGTTTTATTTGTTTGAACATCACACTTTCCCTTTTTGGGTGTTAGACTAATACGTAAAGAAATCGACCTTATTACTCTTATTAATGGGTATAAAGTTCGCAAATTAAAGGATACATTTTATGAAAGGAATAAACACACCACGCTTATTTATAGGCGCTACGCTGGTGGCTCTTTCGAGTGCAAATACTGCACTTGCTGAAAAAGCCGAAACCGAGAAGCTCTACGACTTTGATAACAAAGTACATTACTACCAAACACAAATTGGCGAAGACAACTATAAAATAGAAATCCAGTCAGACGATTACAAACACTTTACCAATCAAAGTGTATTTTTGTTACGTCATGCTGACCGTCTATGCCGCGGCAATACCTTTATGTTGAAAGTACTTGAAGGCGTGCAAGAGTACGAACGCTTTCCAACAAAACCACGCGCTTACCAACCTGATTTAAGTGTTTTACTCCAATGTGAAACTAAAGAAGATACAAGTAAGGGTAAGTAACCTTAGTCTTTATAACCCCAAGGTGCTGATGGTGGAGTAATCGGTTTAGTTAAATCAAAATCCACCTTAAACTCACGTCCTTGGCGAATTAATCGATAAGTAAATACTTCTGGGTAAATATACATTTGCCATGTATTACCTACAGACTGCGCAAGACCTTGTTTTACAAATAACTCTTTAGAGTATTGGTCTGCTGGAAACGACTGTATCTGCGCAGACCCTGCATCAAACGTATGGCCACCATACATAGTTGATGCGTCGTCTGTTCCATCTTTATGACGATGATCGTGCTTTAAACTCAAGCCGCTACCCGTTTTAGTTATGATCCACGTACGTGATGCATCGTCTCCTACATGAAACGGTACTTGTAACTCAGTCTCACTACATTTACGTACATGCATAACCAGTTTTTTATCTGTAAATGAGCTTGG
>NZ_JACJDN010000861.1:0-1310 GCF_014163565.1 Pseudoalteromonas sp. SR45-5
CAGATGACGGTTACGGTTTTGTACTAGGTAAAAAAAGTACTTTACTAGCTAGTAATGCCAAAGAGCTAAACGATGTACTTAAAATATTAGAGCCTATTAAAATTGAAGGTGAAGAACCCATAAAGCAACAGTTCACTATTTCAGATTTTACCGAAGAATTTAATAGTATTGATGAACATTGGAAATCTCTTGATATTATGGTTTTTCTTCGTGGGCAAAGCGATGTAGAGCACATAGTTATTTTAGGATTCGATAAAGAATCTTTGAAGTTACGAGCCATATATTTTAATTAGTTTAAACAATAAATAGGAGCTAGGGCGTGTTGATCTTTGTGGATTGAAATTTGTTCAATCTAGGGACGATTAAATCGCGGCGCGAGGTTTGTAACCTAGTGGGCTAAGTAAAAACCGAGCAACAAAGAGTTGATCGTCCCTAGAAAGAACCCAAAGGGCAGCGCATGTTTGGTATTTATGCGGCGTTATCGCCTATTCATGGGGAATAACCACACTACATAGGCTCTGCCTTGCCTAAAAACCAAACATACTGCTGCAAATTCACCCACGAAAGGTCAACACGCCCTAGGATGGCTAGTATATTCGATCCGAAAGGAAAAAAATTTCACAACGTATTAATGCATTTTTAGATGATGCAAAAGCAACTTATGGCGTTACCGTTGGTAAGGATTCTGGTCGCACAGTTGATTGGCAGCAAAAGCTGGTACATTAGATAATTACTTAGCTCAATTTGGTTTATATAGACCATTATTAAATCATCTAACAAGCCCTGGAAAGTGGCATGTTGAGGCGAAACCTTAAACGCTAATTTATACACTTGATACTATTAACTTAAAGACCTCCTTTTGGGTCATAAACTATACGCCATGCGTTTAACTTTTATAAAATACATATACTGAAAGTAAGCGCAGGGCGAAAGTAAAAAGTAAAATAATCTTGATGTTGTGCGATGCCTAGTCATGCTGTAGATCAAAGGTGCTTAATTACAAGCTAATCAATTCTATCTTGACCAAACCTTCGATATCTTTATAGCTGAAAACCATTCCCTATCACTTTTTGATTAATTTAGCGGCATTATTGTAGTGGTCAATAATTTTTGCATACGCTGAGCGTCGGGATGCTGATGCTCAACCATCACACTACATAAAGATTCAGTAAATTCTTTTTTAAGAATTGGCGTTGCATTTAGACCTGGCTTTGTCAAAGCTAATACCTCATATGGACTTGGTGCTAAATGAATATCCTTCCAAATACTTCGATACAAATCATATTGTAAATGCTCTGGTAATTTATTAG
>NZ_JACJDN010000862.1:0-1305 GCF_014163565.1 Pseudoalteromonas sp. SR45-5
GAATTTTAAAACATCTCAAAGTAATACCTTTTTATGTAAAGTATCAGACGCAATTACAGCAAAACCAATTGGTGTATTTAGTGCCCAAACCCCCAGCGAAAATCCCTATAAAGCTTTATTTAACCCCAAAGGTTATAACTTTTTAAATATGCCAATGAGTGAGTTTAAAAATATACTTAACGAAATTATTCAGTTAGAACGCGACATTCGTATTAGCAAGTGGGGTGAAGGTGCTCGACCTGATGAGTTTAGCTATCAACTTAATAGAATAGCAGACGCAATTGCAACGACTCAATTTAATGGCAAAATAGACATTAGCTGCTACTTTTTGAAACGAGTTGAAGAAGCAAAAGAAATGATTGGTGAAGACTGTATCTCGTTTATTCAAGTGCATAATAGTATAAGTCAATTGTATAATACTGTTTTACAATTAACATCTGAAGAAGGCTTCAGAGCAATTCAAAATAAAGCACTTGCTCACTTAAAAAATCGGCAAGCATTTGCTTAACTTCGTAAAATTAACCTTCTAGCGGTCGGCCTTTATTGCGCTTACCCAATAAATACGCATCACGAAACTTAATAAAATGCTGCTCTAATTTTATCGATGCATCCATTTCGCCCGCAAGTGCTAATACCATAATAGCCACTTCAGCAGTGCCTAGTTGATGTGCATGAGGGGCTACACGTAATCGGTAATCAGATAGTTTATCAGCAGTAACAGAAAGTACAGGCAAGTTATCTAAATAAGGGCTTTTACGAATCATTTTTTTAGCTTCGCGCCACGTACCATCTAAGAATATAAATAGCGGCTTTTTACCTGATTCAATACTCACTTCTGTAATGGCTCTGCCCTCTTCTACATCTTCTGCGGGAAAGACGACCATAGGCTGATACTGCGAATCATTTATTAAAGCTAAAAGAGCGGGGTTAGGATCTGTTCTATCCCATCTAAATGCGTGGTTATCTGGCACTATTTCAGCAATTAAACGCCCTGTATTAGAAGGTTTAAAGCTTTCATTATGATACATCAGTAAGCATACAGCGGCCTTACAATCTGCATGCTCAACACCTTTACAAATACAGTAGTGCTTAGCAATCAGGCATTGTTCACAGCGATCTAATTTACCGCCTCGAGCATTAAACTCACGACGAGATTCACTTATTTGTTGAGCGCGTAATGCTAGAACTGAGTTTTTCACTGTATTTACCTTCAATTAATTAAGCGCGCATTGTAACGACTTCTTGTTATTTAATCTTATATTTATCTAAGTTAAAAATAGACCTAAAAAAACCCAACCGAAGTTG
>NZ_JACJDN010000863.1:0-1305 GCF_014163565.1 Pseudoalteromonas sp. SR45-5
GGTATTGCTGCGATTACAGCTAAACCAAGAGTTGATTTTTTCATGAAAGAACCCTACTTGTTGGAAATTTACCTTTATTGGTAATGCTCACTTTTTATTAGAATAGTGAGTCAGGTGGGCAACTTAGGCGCCTTTAACTGAACGAAAACTTAATGACAGCTCAATTTATATCAAGAAATAAAATGGAATAACCATAGTAGGTACATAGGTTACATTATGTTTCAGTGTTAATTAATAAATACACTTTAAAAACAATACCTTAAAAAGACAAGGAAACATTAGAAACACACCTGAAACCAAAGTGATTCACTTTGTAATCAAATGTAATTAACTGAGCTGCGTACCAAAAACAGACAAATTAACAACTTAATCACAGCACATTATTAAAACCGCAAAACTAAATGTTAATTAATAACCATATTTATGCATACTTGATGCTTAAATAGTCTTATTTAGCCTCTTTGGAAGGTTTTTTGATTAGATTTTTTTATTCAGTCGTAATTAAAGTTGAACTTTTTGAGAGCACTTATTCACTATTGAAGTTTTGTCAGTATTAAAACCTAAAAAGGCAATTTTATTGATCTTGTCACTCAAATAATCGTATGTATAAGAAAACGAACTCACATCAAAAATGTAAGCTGTATACAAGAGTTTGTAGTCGCAACTTTAATACGTTACGTAAAAAGAGTAATTGAGTGTTTGTATTACAGAGGTGGCATTATCTTTAACGGTTAGTTCTAAATTCCAAAGCATATTTTGCTCTGAACAAATACCAACCATAGTATTACTTTGCCAAAGATCATTATGTTTTTTAAATTTTTGGGGAATGTAACCCATGTACATAGTGATGCCTTTAAGCTTGGCATCTTCAATTGTAACGTTTGCAGGTAAGTCACTAAAGATAGTAAATGGGGTTTCGGGGGAAAGGGTTTTCTCGCTTAACCATACTTTAACATCATTTGAAAAAGTACAAGGCAAATTGGCTTCGCACTGGGCATTTTTAAGAAATTTTTCATCTGTATTTTTAGAAAAATCACACGCTGTTAATAAAAAAAACACCACAGTGAATAAACTTAACCTATATATAAGCATAACAATTTCGCACTAAAGAAAAGCAAATACTAATAATCGTGACTGTAAATAACAAGTGCGAGTGTTACTATTAGGCCAAATTAGGCACAAACTGTATCAAAAAATAAACAACAAGCTCACAAAGTTTGATTGATGTCATAATTTTATGTAATTGACCTATCTTTTTTAGGCCAAAAAATTTATCATTTCACCCGCAAAAAATAAGGGTTTCTC
>NZ_JACJDN010000864.1:0-1305 GCF_014163565.1 Pseudoalteromonas sp. SR45-5
CAATACTTAATTTAATTATAATAGGTACTTAATAAAAATATCATATAAAAATGATTAGAAAATTATTTGTTATTCTTGTTTGTAAACTCATTGGTTATTCATCTAAATTACTGCTAATGCTTTGTCTGTTGCCTGTGCAAGCGCTTTAAAAAAACGCAGACACTTTTCAAGCTCATCTTTTTTAATTATTTGTGGTTGAGTAGTATCAAGCTGTGCATGGTGTAAAGCTTCCCCCCTTTTCGAAATCCACTTAATTAACTGCTCTCTGGCATCTTTTGGTAATACATTAGGCCATGACCATTGCTCAGTAATATCTACACCAAAAACTCTTCAAATAGCTTTTTGGTTTTATTTGAATTTGGATTATGAAAAAACTTTAAACGTTCATTTAATTGCTTTTCTGCAAAGTGACCAAATTGAGAGCCTTTAATTAAGCTAAATTTGGCATCAAAAATTTCAGTTACCACATCTTCAACATAGGTTTCCCATGCGGTTAGCGTCATTATTAAGCTTGCTTTTTTTAAAACATCATATGAGCATAATTCTGGATGGTTATTTAGCGTTTCAAAGCATGCTAATAGTTGTTCTGCTTCAGATAGGGCTCTATTAAAATTTTGTAATGAGAGGGTCATTTTCTTCCTTAAATATTTAACTAACAATTAGGTGTCTGTTAGTACTGCTTTATTTTTTGTAATGCTATACAAAAATTTATAAAAATATAATTTCACAAGCTTGTGAAAATTTAATCTAGCTGGCTTTAATCTTTTTTATAATCACTAAAATTAATGATATTACTGGTATCAACTATTTCGTTTGATGACTCATCAACTAGTTTCTCTGAGCTGATAAGCGCTTGGCAGTATGTGAGTAGGCGCTCTATGGGTATAAACTTTTCTTTGCGGCCAGTTGTTTTATTAGTAATACGTTTAGGTTGGGTGTTTAAGTAAATAGCTAACTCAATGGCAAGCTCTTTAGGTAACTCATAAAGCCCCTCTTCTTGTAGTGTTTGAGTAACCCAAAGTGCGGCATCGCTAATATGCCCGCTTATACTTAAATCGGTATTTTTAACCCAGTGCGGAGTAAACTCTATTTTAGATAGCTCACTTAACAGCACCGCAATATCGCTGCGTGGTATTAGCTGATAAACCTCAAGTGTTTCTGCCATCATTAGCTGCCATTCGTACTGCAAACGCTGAGTTAACTCTTCTTGCGATAGCTTTAAACTAACTGGTATAAAAAACGTAAAACGGCTATTCGCCTCGCAGACAATAATTGTTTTTTCACGAGATTTATAGCTGTTATCAA
>NZ_JACJDN010000865.1:0-1304 GCF_014163565.1 Pseudoalteromonas sp. SR45-5
CATTATTAAATAAGGATATTTATGAAGCTCTTACTATCGCTTGTATTAATACTTACTTTTAGTACACCATTTTTAAGCCACGCAAAAACCAATACAACTGACATAACCGTTGGTAAAAAAGTCATTCTGCAATCAAAAATACTTAACGAAGACAGACCCATTAAAATTTTCATACCTGACACTGTAAAAGACGATCAGCCGCTTTATGTTATTTATTTACTTGATGGTGTTGAGCACTTTCATACGGCGTCTGGTGTTATTAAATCCCTTGTTGATTACGAGCAGATACCTAATGCCTTGCTTGTTGGTATTGATACAACTAACCGCGTTCGTGATTACTTACCTAAAGTAGATGATGAGCCTAAAACTGAGTTTCAAACCTTTGTAAAAAATAAATGGCCTGAAGCGGGGCAAACTGACGAGTTTTTGAAATTTGTTTCTGACGAACTTATGCCATACATAAATTCTAACTACTCAACTAACGGCTACAACACGTTAATTGGCCACTCTAATGCAGGTACTTTAGCGCTTTATACTTTAGTTAATCAGCCTGAGTTATTTAATAACTATATAGCTATAAGCCCAAACAGTTGGTGGAGTGATGAAGAATTAAAAAATAATATTATAAAATACACTAAAAGCCCTAAAGGCGGTCAATCGTTATTTATTAGTGTAGCAAGTGAAGGGTCACGCTTTTATACCGGTGTATTAAATACTTTAGTAAATTTAGAACAACAAATGCCAACACAGCTAAAATGGGAATATAAGCATTACCCTACTTTTAGTCATATGGGCACCATACTACCAGCCCTTAGCGATAGCCTAATTCACTTATTTGGCGACCTAATTTTTAGCGTTACTGACGAGCATGGAAGATTTGCTGATGTATCGCTCATTACAGGTTATTACCAAGCACTGAGTGATAAATATGGGTTTGAGCTTAAAATTCCACAAGATGTATATGTAGAATTTGCTCATAGCCAGCAAAAATTTGGTAACACAGCTAAAGCTATTACCACGCTTAAACACTTTACTACCCATTACCCAAATGCAGCCTATTCTCACATGCGTTTATCGCAAGGCTATACTGAAAATAAGCAGTTCAAAGAGGCCGTCACCAGTATGAAACACGCATTAGAACTTGCTAAGCAAAACTCGCGAGATCCAATGTGAATTGATGCGCTCAAAGATATGGTGAATGAAGCACAAAAGAATTTGTAACTGATTTAACGCAAAGCACTTTTTAGCTAACGATAGTAATTACAAGCTACGCTCGCGTGAAAATGAGCAGCTCTAAATTTATT
>NZ_JACJDN010000866.1:0-1303 GCF_014163565.1 Pseudoalteromonas sp. SR45-5
GAAAAAACCTGAGGCAGCGTGGGACAAATCTAAAGAAAAAGCCGCCGCTGTTAAAAAGCCTGCATTTAAGCGCAAAGCTAAACCTAAAAAGCCTACAGCACCAATTAAAGCACCGATGAACATTGATGGCGATACACCAATGCGCCGTAAAAAAAAGCCTGAGCAGGAATAATTATGAGTTACCTAGGAACCACACAAACATTATTTGTAAAAGAAGTGAGTAACGAAGGTGCTTACTTAGACGGCCATGATTTAGGTGAAGTATTTTTACCAAAACAAGAAATAAAACATGAGCTTGAAGCGGGCGATAGTATTAGTGTATTTATCTTTTTAGACAATGCTAATTTAGCCACAGCAACAATAAAGAAACCACATGCTCAAGTAGGCGAGTATGCCCTACTACGCGTTAAAGAAATAAATAGTATTGGGGCATTTTTAGATTGGGGCCTTGAGAAAGATGTGCTTGCACCTTTTAATGAACAAAAGCCACGCATGCAAGAAGGCCATTCTTATTTAGTACGTCTGTACCTTGATAATGCAAGCCAACGTATTTGTGCCTCAAACAACTTTAATCGTTTCCTATCAAAAGATGCGCCGCAATATACTCACTTACAAGAAGTGGATTTAATTGTTGCTGGCAAAACAGATATTGGCTACAAAGTATTAATTGAAGAGTCGCACTTCGGTGTTGTTTTTTACAATATGGTATTTAAAAGCTTATTTGTGGGTCAAAAGCTTAAAGGCTATATTCAAAAAGTACGTGACGACGGAAAAATTGACGTTGTACTAGAAAAGCCAGGTATGGGAAAAGTAAGTGACCTTGGTGAAACTATTATGCAAAAGCTTAAAAACGAAGGCGGTGTTATTCCACTTGGTGATAAGTCTGATCCTGAAGCAATAAAGAAGATGTTTTCTACAAGTAAAGCTAATTATAAAAAAGCAATTGGTGGCTTATTTAAACAAGAGTTAATAGATATTGAAGCGAAATCCATTCGCTTAAAATCTTAATTATAATTGGCTGTAATTACTAATAATACCTGTTTGTAATTAACCTAAAATATATTTATAAGGCAATGTACATTGCGTATATTGCCTTGAATAATCAAGCACTTCAACTTCCGACTCAAGATTGAGCGGCGCCAAACGAAAAACCTTTTTTTCACATTCTGTTTTTTTATCATCAAGCTTTGATATACATTCACTAACGCTTACATGCTGAGATATGAGTGTATCTTCATTTTTGTAACACAGATGATGAGCATAATCTTGCATTGTTTTTTTAAAATCAAACATATCAACTGGG
>NZ_JACJDN010000867.1:0-1302 GCF_014163565.1 Pseudoalteromonas sp. SR45-5
TATATTAAAAACTATCGACAAGACTTACTGAAAAGCAATTCATGTACTCCTTCAACTAAAGTTTATTTTGTATTCTCTTGGTTCTAACTAACCACCTATATGCGCCGATAATGAACAATGCAGCAGATCCGAAGCCACTTAACACCCAAATGACTTTTAAAATGTTACCGCCAATGCTGCCGTCATGTAGAGGGTGCATCCAGTTTTTTATTTTACTAGCCGTACTTTGCTTATCTATATTAAACACGCTCTCTAACTTTCCTGTAAGTGCATTAACCTCTATATAGCTATGTGGAAAGCGATATGAAGGATCGTTTACAGTTTGAAATCTTAATCTGTAAATAGCATTTAAGTTTGATGGTGTTTCAATCCAAGCTAAACGCGCATTCGGTAATGCTTTTTCAGCTATTAATACCGCTTGTGATAAAGGAATATCGGTTTGTTTGCTCGGTTGAATTTGTTTTTTTGGTGGGGAGTTTATATCGCTAACTAGAGCGGTTAATATAGGATCTGTTTGTTTTGGAATAGCGAGCATAACACCTGTAACAGTTAAAGCTAGTAGCGGTATGCAGAAGGTTAAACCAATTAGTTTATGCCAGTCGTATAGCAAACCTATTTTAGAGCTACGAGATTTAAATTTTAGTGCCTTTACCCACTGCCCAGGCTTTGGAAACCAAGCAAAGAATCCAGAGATAAGAAGAACTATTGAGGCTATGCCTATATAGCCAACGACGAGAGTGCCCGTTGCTCCTGTTAGTAATGAAAAATGTAAGTTGTACATCCAAGTTACTAAGTATTTTCCCCAATAGTTTTTACGTATTACTTTATCACTACTGCTAGATAGCCATACCATTAAGGGGGCAAAGCCTTGTTCTTTTGTTTCTGTTGGATTGTAGTATCGCGCGGGAATTACTGAGTTTATACCTGTGTTTTCTAA
Source organism: Pseudoalteromonas sp. SR45-5 (assembly GCF_014163565.1). Lineage (NCBI taxonomy): Bacteria > Pseudomonadati > Pseudomonadota > Gammaproteobacteria > Alteromonadales > Pseudoalteromonadaceae > Pseudoalteromonas > Pseudoalteromonas sp. SR45-5. The sequence continues at coordinate 938 of NZ_JACJDN010000867.1, forward strand.
TCGCCATGGCCCTTGCTTTGAAGGGAAATTGGCTCTTAGCGTATTATATGCTTGATCCCAATTAGGCGTTTTTATGTTTGTAGTAGCGTCATTTGCTGGATTTAGCAGTAAGTCTATTTGCGGATAGTAAACTAATATAGAGCCAGAAAGAGTGATAATAGTAAGTAAAACACCTACTGATAGGCCTAAGTATAAATGTAACCGCCTGAATGTTTTTCGCCATGAAAGCTTTAGTGTCATTAATTAAATAGCCGTAATGAGTAATGCAGGTTTATTGGGCATTAAGGAATGATTAATTACGCGGTATATTATATGGTTTTTGATATGAGTTGTGCGGCATTTTTTCGCACTTATTAAATTAGGTA
>NZ_JACJDN010000868.1:0-1301 GCF_014163565.1 Pseudoalteromonas sp. SR45-5
TTCTTAGTTGTCAAACTGAGTTTGAAAAGCATCCTTAAAATAGAGCAAGCAACGCAGTATCAAAAATATCAAACTGAGCACGATAACTTAACAACCTTACCCAACCGCAATAACTTTTTTAAATCCTTGAGTAAACAAGTCGATTACCCTTCTTCATTTGCATTATTTTATATTGATTTAAATAATTTTAAACAAATTAATGATGCGTTTGGTCATCAATGTGGTGATCAACTACTGGCTGCTTTTGCTAATAAGTTAAGCAAAGAACTATGTGGCATTGCTAAGTTATATCGAATAGGGGGGGATGAGTTTGCGTTTTTACTGAATACCGATACTGATGAAAGCATGGCTCACTGTGTAAATATTATAAACTCAGCCGTTAAAGCTCCGTTTTGTACACATGAGCAAATGGTTAAAATACAATTAAGTATAGGCGTAAGCCGTTTCCCAGATGATAGCCGATTACCCGACCAGTTACTAAAAAAAGCCAACTTGGCACTGCATGAAGCAAAAAAGACATTTCAACCTTTAGTAAATTACTCACCTGAAATAGGTAAACGAGCTGAGGACTTTTTTGATTTATCAGTCAAAATTAAAGCCGCGTTACACAAAGGTGAGTTCGAGCTTTATTTACAACCAATAATGAACTCCAAAGATATTCAATTGCATGGCCTAGAAGCGCTGATCCGATGGCCGCAAGCTGATGGTAGCTTTATTAGTCCTGAAAAGTTTATAAGTGTAGCTGAGCGTACAGGGCTTATTTTTGTTTTATCGAAATGGGTTGTACAAGAAGCAGTTAACCATATTAGAAAACTTAAACTGTTTGGGTTTACCGGTACTATTCATGTCAACTTATCAACGAAAGATATTGAAAGCAGCGAGTTTTACGAATTTATAATTAGCTTACTTACTACTGACCCGACTTTAAGTGATTCACTAATATTTGAAATTACAGAAGGGGCAATGATGACAAACATACCCGCAGCAAGAAAAATGATGCAGCAGTTAAGTATGCGTGGATTTAAATTTAGTGTTGATGATTTTGGTACGGGATTTTCGTCACTGTCGTTATTAAGGGAGTTGCCCATAAACCAGATAAAAATAGATCAATCGTTTATCAAAGATATGCTCATTAATCCGCCTGATTACGCTATTGTAGAATCTACGTTGTTTTTGGCGAGCCGATTAAATTGCGATGTAGTAGCTGAAGGAATAGAAACCAAAGAAGTAGAGCAAGCGCTATTGAGTATGAACTGTGATTATTTACAAGGGTATTTATATAGCAAACCAATAGATATAGA
>NZ_JACJDN010000869.1:0-1299 GCF_014163565.1 Pseudoalteromonas sp. SR45-5
ATAAAATGCTTGAAGATAACAAACGAAAAGCGCAAGTCGCTAACTTAATATCTCACGCAATAGCGCAAAATGAATTTGAGTTATTTTATCAGCTTAAAATGTCGAATACAGGCGAAGCTCAAGGCTTAGAAGCCTTAATAAGATGGCAAAGCAAAGAGCTAGGCTTTGTTTCTCCTGGTGAGTTTATACCTATAGCGGAACAAGCAGGTAAAATAAAAGCGATTACCCAATGGGTGATCACACAAGTATTTAAAGATGTGCAAATGCTAAAACAACTTATGGGGAATAATGTACTCGTCTCAATGAATCTTTCAAGCCATGACTTAAAAGATCATAACTTCATTCATACTGTAAAAAGTAAACTACTTGAACATAGCGTCGATATTTCAAATGTTCAGTTTGAAATAACAGAATCAAGCTATTTAGAAAATTTTGAAAACGCGAATCAATTTTTTAATCAAGTTAAAGTTATGGGAGGCTCAATTGCATTAGATGACTTTGGCACAGGTTACTCTTCATTGAGTTACCTTACTAAAATTGAAATTGATACATTAAAAATAGATCGAATGTTTGTAAATCAATATGCAAGCTCAGCAAAAGACACTGCAGTATTACAAGCAATACTCGATTTAGGCCAACGCCTTGGTTTAAAAATATGTAGCGAAGGAATTGAAACAACCGACCAAGCTAACTACCTAGTATCAAATGGTAGTGATGAAATGCAGGGCTATTACTTTGCAAAACCAGTGTGCATTGCACAACTACCACACGCAATTGAACGAGCGAAAATATTATTTAAAGAACTAACAATAACTTCAAAATAACTCAGTGCAATTGATTTTTTACTAAGCAAACGGCTTACTTTTAATTTAGTGCAATTATGGTGAGCTCTTTAGGTATAGTAATTCCTGCTGGAAGGTAAGCTACTGAGTCTTCAACGGTTAGTAAGTACTCTATAACCTCTTCTGTAGACTCAAATTCGACAGGGGGCTTGCTGCGCCCCGTGAATCGCATTTGGGCCCAATAAGCTTGTATTCTAGATTCAGTAAGACCTACCATCCTAGTGTTAAAATTTATTCTAAGCGGATTGCCGACAGATAGGTTAACTGCTTTAAATTGTCTGCTCATAGCTCCGCCCATATAAATATGGCGAATTTGTTGCTTACTAAAAGATAAGTTTTTATCTGTGGTATTTACTACAATAATGACGTTCGAGGGGTTTGTATTTTCTGCATAAACTGAAATGCTAAAACCAAATAGGCTACTAGCGACTACAAAGAGCATTATTATTTTTTTAAT
>NZ_JACJDN010000086.1:0-9207 GCF_014163565.1 Pseudoalteromonas sp. SR45-5
ACCTATCGCTACCCCCTCAATGCTGGTACAATTGCCCGCCCTTAAGAGACAACTCGTTTGTTTTTGAGTGGGATTTAATCGAAATGTCTTGATTTTAAACAAATTTAAGACACGTTGTAATTACTACACCGGAGGTCATTAACATGATCCAAATGCAAACTCAGCTGGAAGTTGCTGATAACAGCGGCGCTCGCAAAGTGCAGTGTATAAAAGTCCTTGGTGGTTCTCACCGTCGCTACGCAGCGATTGGCGACATCATTAAAGTTTCTGTAAAAGAAGCTATTCCTCGCGGTAAAGTGAAGAAAGGTGATGTTAAAAACGCGGTAGTTGTGCGTACCAGAAAAGGTGTTCGCCGTCCAGATGGTTCTCTGATCCGTTTTGACAGCAACGCTGCTGTTATCTTAAATGATAACTTACAGCCAATTGGTACACGTATTTTCGGCCCTGTGACTCGCGAACTTCGTAATGATAAGTTCATGAAAATCGTTTCACTAGCCCCAGAAGTACTGTAAGGAGCCAATCATGGCAGCAAAAATACGTCGTGATGACGAAGTAATCGTACTAGCAGGTAAAGACAAAGGTAAGCGCGGAAAAGTGCTTTCAGTTGTTACTGAATCTGGTCGAATCTTTGTCGAAGGCATAAACTTGATCAAGAAACACCAAAAGCCGGTTCCACAATTGAACCAAGCTGGCGGCATTGTTGAGAAAGAAGCATCTATGGATGCATCAAACGTTGCGATCTTCAACTCGGAAACGAGTAAAGCTGATCGTGTAGGTTTCAAGATTGAAGATGGTAAGAAATTACGTATCTTTAAATCTACTGGTAAAACTATCTAATAGTTGGAGTAGAATGATGGCGAAACTGCATGAAGTATATAAAGACAAAGTAGTTGCTGAACTTCAAGAGAAGTTTGGTTTCAGCTCTGTCATGCAAGTCCCTCAGATCGAAAAGATCACATTGAATATGGGCGTGGGCGAAGCCCTAGCTGACAAGAAGATTTTAGATAACGCAGTAGCGGATCTAGCAGCAATCTCTGGTCAGAAACCTTTAATCACTAAAGCACGCAAATCTGTTGCTGGCTTTAAAGTGCGTGAAGGCTACCCGATTGGTTGTAAAGTAACCCTACGCGGCGAGCGTATGTGGGACTTTTTTGAGCGTTTGGTATCAATCGCTATCCCACGTATTCGTGACTTCCGTGGCGTAAGTGCAAAGTCTTTTGATGGACGTGGCAACTACAGCATGGGCGTACGTGAACAAATCATCTTCCCAGAAATCGATTACGATAAAGTAGACCGTGTACGCGGTATGGATATTACTATCACTACTTCTGCGAAATCTGATGAGGAAGGCCGTGCGTTGTTAGAAGCGTTTAACTTCCCATTTAAGAAATAAGGGTAGGGTTATGGCAAAGAATTCTATGAAAGCGCGCGAAGCAAAGCGCACAAAACTAGTTGCTCAGTACGCTGAAAAGCGCGCTGCACTAAAAGCTATCATCAGTGATGTTAACACATCTGAAGATGATCGTTGGGACGCGGTACTTAAGCTACAAGCTTTACCTCGTGATTCTAGCCCTGCACGTCAACGTAATCGTTGTAACATTACGGGCCGCCCACATGGTTTCCTTCGCAAATTCGGCATGAGCCGTATTAAAGTTCGCGAAGCAGCTATGCGCGGTGAAATTCCTGGCCTTAAAAAGGCTAGCTGGTAATAGAATCATGGGAGTAAGACTATGAGCTTGCAAGATCCTATCGCGGATTTGTTCACACGAATTCGTAACGGTCAATCAGCGAAGAAAGTATCTGTAACGATGCCAACTTCAAAGCTGAAAGTAGCATTAGCTAAAGTACTAAAAGACGAAGGTTATATCGTAGATTTCGCTGTTAACGGCGAAACTAAACCTGAGCTTTCTATCGAGTTGAAGTACTTCGAAGGCAAAGCTGTAATTGAAAATATCCAGCGTGTAAGTCGCCCTGGTTTACGTATCTATAAGAAACGTGACCAATTACCTAAGGTAATGGGTGGTCTTGGTATCGCTATCGTATCAACTTCTAAAGGCCTAATGACAGACCGCGCAGCACGTAGTGCTGGTGTTGGTGGTGAAATCATTGGTTTTGTAGCTTAATCGGAGGGGAACTATGTCTCGCATAGCAAAGGCACCAATTACTGTTCCTGCCGGTGTAGAAGTTACATTAAAAGGCCAGGAAATCACAGTTAAAGGCAAAAACGGTGAACTTACTCGTACAATCAACAACGCTGTTGAAGTACAAGTAAATGACAACGTTATTACTACTTTACCTCGTGATGGCGTAGCTAATGCATGGGCTCAAGCAGGTACTGCTCGCGCTCTAATCAACAACATGGTTGTTGGTACGCATGAAGGTTACGAGAAGAAACTTCAGTTAGTAGGCGTGGGTTACCGTGCTGCAGCGAAGGGTAAAACATTAGATTTAACTCTTGGCTTCTCACACCCAGTTAATTTCGCAGTTCCTGAAGGAATTACGATTGAAACTCCAAGCCAAACAGAAGTTCTAGTTAAGGGCGTAGACAAGCAGTTAGTTGGTCAAACAGCTGCTAACATTCGTGCATACCGTAAACCTGAGCCTTATAAAGGTAAGGGTGTTCGTTATTCAGATGAGAATGTACGCCGTAAAGAGGCTAAGAAGAAGTAAGGTAAGACGATGGATAAAAAAACAGCTCGTCTACGTCGTGCTAAACGCACTCGTAGAAATTATATTGAACAAGGCACAACGCGTCTTGTTATCCACCGCACGCCACGTCACATATACGCTCAAGTTGTAAATGCTGAGGGTAATGTACTGGCTGCTGCTTCTACTGTTGAAAAGGCTATTAGCGAAACAGTTAAAGGCACCGGTAACGTTGAAGCTGCGCAAGCAGTTGGCAAAGCGGTTGCTGAACGTGCGGCTGACAAAGGCATCGAAAAGATTGCTTTTGATCGCAGTGGCTTTAAATATCACGGCCGTGTGAAGGCGCTAGCTGATGCTGCGCGTGAAGCCGGTTTGCAATTCTAGGAGTAGACTATGGCTAACGTAGAAGCAAAGCAACAACAGCCTGATCTAGCTGAAAAGCTAATCGCGGTGAACCGTGTGTCTAAAGTAGTTAAAGGTGGTCGTATCTTTAGCTTTACTGCACTAACTGTAGTTGGTGACGGCGCAGGTAAAGTAGGTTTTGGTTATGGTAAAGCACGTGAAGTTCCAGCTGCTATTCAAAAAGCAATGGAAAAAGCACGTCGCAACATGATCAATGTAGACCTAAATGGCAATACATTACAGCATCCTGTTAAGGGACGTCATGCTGGCTCACTAGTGTTCATGAAACCAGCCTCTGAAGGTACTGGTATCATCGCAGGTGGTGCTATGCGTGCAGTACTAGAAGTGACTGGTGTTCAGAACGTACTTTCTAAATGTTACGGTTCTACTAACCCAATCAACGTAGTACGTGCAACGATTTCGGCTCTTGAGAATATGAATTCTCCACAGTCAATCGCTGCAAAACGTGGCCTTCGCGTAGACGAAATACTGGGGTAACCATGGCAAATCAAACTGTAAAAGTAACACAAGTAAAAAGCTCTATCGGTCGTTTACCGAAACATAAAGCTACATTACGCGGTCTTGGTTTACGTCGTATCAACCACACTGTTGAGTTAGAAGACACAGCATGTGTACGTGGTATGATAAACAAGGTTTCTTACATGGTTAAGGTAGAGGGTTAATTCGATGCATTTGAATACACTTTCACCTGCTGCAGGTTCAAAAACTGCTCCAAAACGTGTTGGTCGTGGTATCGGTTCTGGTCTAGGTAAGACTGGTGGTCGTGGTCACAAAGGTCAAAAATCACGTTCTGGCGGCAAAGTACGCGTTGGTTTTGAAGGCGGTCAAATGCCTATGCAACGTCGTCTACCTAAATTTGGTTTTACTTCTCGCAAATCTTTAGTATCTGCAGAAATAAACCTTTTTGAAATCGCTAAAGTTGAAGGCGATGTGGTAGACCTAAGCGCGTTACAAGCAGCTGGTCTAGTTAAAAAGAACGTTCTTTTCGTTAAAGTTGTTAAATCTGGCGAAGTTTCACGCGCTGTTACCGTTAAAGGCCTTAAAGCCTCTAAAGGTGCTCGCGAAGCTATTGAAGCTGCCGGAGGCAAGGTAGAAGACTAAGGAAGTACTAATGGCTAAACCAGGTCAAGATACAAAAAGTGCACAAGGTGGACTTTCGGAATTGAAGCGCCGATTACTCTTCGTATTGGGTGCTATCATAATTTACCGTCTAGGTTCATTTGTGCCGATCCCTGGGATTGACGCCGCTGTACTTGCCGATTTCTTCGAGCAACAAAAGGGCACCATTGTTGAAATGTTCAACATGTTCAGTGGTGGTGCACTTGAGCGAGCTTCAGTGTTAGCACTGGGTATTATGCCGTATATCTCGGCTTCGATTATTACGCAACTATTAACGCATATGTATCCTCCGTTTATAGAGCTTAAGAAAGAAGGTGAGCAAGGGCGTAAAAAAATTAGCCAGTACACACGCTATGGCACGCTTGTGCTAGCTACTATTCAATCAATCGGTATTGCTACTAGCTTACCGGGCATGATGGAGGGGTTAGTTGTTAACCCTGGTATGGGTTTCTATTTCACCGCTGTGGTGAGTTTAGTTACTGGTACTATGTTCCTTATGTGGTTGGGTGAACAAATAACAGAGCGTGGTATCGGTAACGGTATCTCTGTTCTAATATTTGTTGGTATTGTAGCTAACTTGCCGTCTGCTATTGGTTCGACAGTCGAAATGGCGCGCCAAGGTGATTTGAATGTTTTTGTACTGTTGATGGTTGCGGTAATCGTATTCGCTGTTACTTATCTTGTAGTGTTTTTCGAACGTGGACAACGTCGTATTGTTGTTAACTACGCTAAACGCCAACAAGGTCGTCAAGTATTTGCTGCCCAAAGCACGCATTTACCACTAAAAGTAAATATGGCGGGTGTTATTCCACCAATCTTCGCTAGCAGTATAATTCTGTTCCCTGGTACAATTGCTAGCTGGTTCGGCCAAGGTGAAGGTCCAGTCGCTGATGTATTACAAGCTGTTGCTACTACGTTGACTCCAGGTCAACCGTTGTACTCGCTTGTTTTAGCTGCGGCTATTATCTTCTTCTGCTTTTTCTACACAGCGTTGGTTTTTAACCCACGTGAAACAGCAGATAACCTTAAGAAATCTGGCGCATTTATCCCAGGTATTCGTCCAGGTGAGCAGACATCTAAATACATTGATAAAGTGATGACACGCCTGACATTGGCAGGTGCTTTGTATATAACCTTTATCTGTCTGGTGCCTGAATTCATGACGATGGCGTGGCAAACGCCATTCTACTTCGGCGGTACATCAGTTTTGATTATCGTTGTAGTAATCATGGACTTTATGGCACAAGTACAGACTCACCTGATGTCTCATCAGTATGATTCTGTGCTGAAAAAAGCGAACCTTAAAGGCTACGGTCGATAAGGTCAGTTTACGGAGTTGAGCAATGAAAGTACGTGCTTCCGTTAAGAAAATATGCCGTAACTGTAAAGTTATTAAACGTGCTGGTGTAGTACGCGTAATTTGCAGTGAGCCTAAGCATAAGCAAAGGCAAGGCTAAGTAAACAGTCGTGCAGGCTGAGTTTTCTCGGCCTGTGTTTTTAGTAGTGATTTGGTCTTCGTTTGAGTATCCTTACGGGCTTTTCAAACTTTTGATTACCAAATTCGAATATAGGAGATGTGTTAGTGGCCCGTATTGCTGGCATTAACGTCCCTGATCATAAACATGCAGTTATTGGTTTAACAGCTATTTATGGCATAGGTAAGACTCGCTCTAAGGCTATCTTAGAAGCGACTGGTATCGCCGAAACCACAAAAATCGGTGAACTTTCAGACGAAATTCTTGACGTACTGCGTGATGCAGTTGGCAAGTACACTGTTGAAGGTGATCTTCGTCGTGAAGTTACTTTAAATATCAAGCGCCTAATGGACCTTGGTTGTTATCGTGGCCTACGTCACCGTCGCTCTTTACCATTACGTGGTCAAAGAACTAAGACTAACGCGCGCACCCGTAAGGGTCCTCGTAAGCCTATTAAGCGATAAGGGGATAGTATTATGGCTAAGACACCAATTCGTCGTAAAAAGGTTAAAAAACAAGTTGCTGATGGTATGGCTCATGTTCATGCGTCTTTCAACAACACTATTGTAACGATTACCGACCGTCAAGGTAATGCACTATCATGGGCTACTGCCGGTGGTTCAGGTTTCCGTGGTTCACGTAAATCTACACCATTTGCTGCTCAGGTTGCTGCAGAGCGTGCAGGTACTGCTGCTCAAGAATACGGTTTAAAAAATCTAGAAGTTTTCATTAAAGGTCCAGGTCCAGGTCGTGAATCTGCTGTACGTGCTTTGAATGCTGCTGGTTACCGTATTACCAACATTACTGACGTGACGCCAATACCACATAATGGTTGTCGTCCACCGAAGAAACGTCGCGTTTAACAATAGGTTAGGAGAAATAACATGGCAAGATATTTGGGCCCTAAGCTCAAGCTGAGTCGTCGTGAAGGTACTGACCTGTTCCTTAAGAGCGGCGTAAGAGCTATCGACTCTAAGTGTAAACTTGAGACTGCACCTGGTCAGCACGGCGCTCGTAAAGGTCGCTTATCTGATTACGGTTTACAATTACGTGAAAAGCAAAAAGTACGTCGTATCTACGGTGTATTAGAAAAGCAATTCCGTAACTACTACAAAGAAGCTGCTCGCCTTAAAGGCAACACAGGTGAAAACTTGTTACAGCTTTTAGAGCAACGTTTAGACAATGTTGTATATCGCATGGGTTTTGCTAGCACACGTGCAGAAGCACGTCAGTTAGTAAGCCATAAAGCGATTTTAGTTAATGGTCGTGTTGTGAACATTCCTTCATACGTAATTACTCCAGAAGATACTGTTGTAATCCGTGAGAAGTCTAAGACGCAAGCACGTATCATCGCTGCTCTAGAGTTGGCTGAGCAACGTGAAAAGCCGACTTGGGTTGAAGTTGACGGTAAGAAATTGGAAGGCAGCTTTAAGCGTCTACCTGAGCGTTCAGACCTGTCTGCGGACATTAATGAACAACTAATCGTCGAACTTTACTCTAAGTAAAGTTAAGAGTTAAGAGAGGATAAAATGCAGGGTTCTGTTACAGAATTTCTAAAACCAAGGTTAGTCGACATCGACGCTATCAACCCAACGCGTTCTAAAATAGTTTTAGAACCATTAGAGCGTGGCTTTGGCCATACTCTGGGTAATGCTTTACGCCGTATATTACTTTCATCTATGCCTGGATGTGCAGTAACTGAAGTTGAAATCGACGGTGTATTACATGAGTACAGCGCGAAAGAAGGCGTTCAAGAAGACATCATTGAAATACTATTAAACCTTAAAGGTTTAGCAGTAACGTTAGAAGGCAAAGATGAAGTTTTTCTGACCCTGACTAAATCTGGTGTAGGCCCTGTTACTGCGGCTGATATTCAGCACGATGGCGATGTAACAATTGCTAATCCAGATCACGTTATTTGTAATTTAACTACAAATAACAGCGAGATCAGCATGCGTATTCGTGTTGAACGTGGTCGTGGTTATGTGCCGGCATCTAGTCGTTTATCCTCTGATGACGATGAGCGTCCAATTGGTAGATTGTTGCTTGATGCATCATTTAGCCCAGTTGAACGTATTGCGTACTCGGTTGAATCAGCTCGAGTTGAGCAACGTACAGATTTAGACAAGTTAATCATTGATATGGAAACAAACGGCACTTTAGATCCAGAAGAAGCGATCCGCCGTGCGTCTACTATCTTAGCTGAGCAATTAGATGCATTCGTAGATTTACGTGATGTAACTGAGCCAGAAGAGAAAGAAGAGAAGCCAGAATTCGATCCTATTCTACTTCGTCCAGTTGATGATCTTGAATTAACAGTACGCTCAGCAAATTGTTTGAAAGCCGAGCAAATTCAATATATCGGTGATTTAGTTCAGCGCACTGAAGTTGAGCTTCTTAAAACGCCTAATCTAGGTAAGAAGTCTCTAACTGAAATTAAAGACGTGCTAGCTTCACGTGGACTTTCTCTAGGCATGCGCCTAGAAAATTGGCCACCTGCAAGCTTAGCTGAATAATCTAAATCACTATATTAGTTTAGTTAGAAGGATAGGGTCATGCGCCATCGTAAGAGTGGTCGTCAATTAAACCGTAACAGTAGCCATCGTAAAGCGATGTTTAGCAATATGGCAGGTTCTTTGGTGAAACATGAAATCATCAAAACTACTTTGCCAAAAGCGAAAGAGTTACGTCGTGTAATTGAACCTTTAATCACACTGGCTAAGACTGACAGTGTAGCAAATCGCCGTTTAGCGTTTGCTCGCACGCGTGATAATGAAGTTGTTGGTAAATTATTCAGTGAAATCGGTCCACGTAACGCGGATCGTCCAGGTGGTTACACTCGTATTCTTAAGTGTGGCTTCCGTACTGGTGATAATGCACCAATGGCTTATATTGAACTAGTTGGTCGCCCAGCGACTAGCGAAGCAGTTCAAGAAGACGCACAGTCTGCAGAGTAAGTCTTAAAGAAACCTAAAAGCCGAGCTTATGCTCGGCTTTTTCTTGCCTAAAATTTGTCAAACTATATGAACCAGTAATTACCTTCTATTATGTGCATCGACTCATAGATTCTGAATCGATAGGTTGTTTTTACAGTTATTTTAATAGCTCTGCCTAGTTACCCTTTACTTACCATCGATCCAAAATAGCCTATCCGGTTTTAGTTAAAGAGCATTTTTACTTTATATAGTGATTTACAGTTATTAATAATAGCACTTCGAATTTAACTGCCATTAAGCAATCCTTAACTAAGTTTTTATTGATTAGAGCTGATCAGAAGATATAAGGGTCGCTCTCTTATCTATATACCGGTACTAAGAACCTCATGTAAAGCTAACCATTGGGGCCTTAGTAAACTCACTTCTCAAATAAAAATATAGCGCAATGAATTTAAATCTCAGCTTTTGACTATTTCAAATGATTTTAGTAACACGACTCTTAACTTATTGGTTGGCTTTTTCAGCATTGATGATCCAAATATGTCTCTACTGATCACTTGTTACCATAACTTTGACTTTAAAGAGCTCTATAAACCTCTCAATACAGG